>NZ_LUNF01000076.1:0-12355 GCF_001626145.1 Aeromicrobium sp. REDSEA-S32_B7 | reverse complement strand
TTCGTTTCTGCGTTCTTGACCCACCGTTCTGCGTTCGCGCGTCCTATCGGTGGATCTGCAACCGCAGGAGCCGTTCTGCGGTTGAAGATCCACCGATAGTGGGCTGGCGGCGCGAAAGTCTCTGCGTCGCCCCAACGCAAAGGGCGCCCAAGATTCTGCCTTTCGACGCCGAAGGTCGAACGCTTCTGCGTTCACGACGGGATCCCGTAACAAACGCAGCATCCTCGAACCCCAGTGCACGAACGCAGCATCGTGGGTCCACCCCGTGCCCAACCCACAGCCCGAGACCCCAGACCAGCGCCGCCGCCAACCGCCCGGTCGAGGCCCTTTCGGAGACCACCCCCAGCGCAAGCCGAGGCAGCGCACCAGCAGGCCCTCCTGCGCCACGTGCAGGTCACCGGCGCGACACCCGGTGGTCAGACGGGTGAGGGAGGGTCGTGGCATGAGCTCGGGGGAGATCGATCGCCGTACCGTCGTCCGCGCTGCTGCGCTCGCCGCTGCCACCTCCGGTGGGGTGCTGCTGGGGGGTGGGCCGGCGTCAGCGCGGGGTGTGCCGGCTCTCGTGCGGCGGGGCAGGCCCGAGCTGACGCACGGGGTGCAGGCCGGTGACGTGCACGCCGGGCAGGCCACGCTGTGGGGGCGGGCCGACCGGCCGGCGCGACTCGTCGCGGAGACCTCGCGCGACCCCTCCTTCCGGCGCGCCGTGACCGTCCCTGGTCCGCGCGTCACGCCCGACACCGACCTCACCGGGCAGTGGACGGTGCGAGGGCTCCCGCCCGGGACCGACGTGCACTACCGGCTGCGGGCCGTCGACCTGCACGACCCGCGCCGCTCGGGACGTCCCGTCTCCGGCCGGGTCCGGACGCTCGGCGGACGGCGGCGCGACGTCCGCTTCCTGTGGTCCGGCGACGTCGCCGGACAGGGCTGGGGCGTCAACCCCGACCTGGGCGGCTTCCGCATCGCCGACGCGATGGCCCGCCGCGACGCCGACTTCTTCCTCTGCAGCGGCGACACCGTGTACGCCGACGGTCCCGTGCAGGCGTCCGTGCCGTTGTCGGACGGCCGGACGTGGACGAACCTCGTCACGGAGGAGAAGTCGAAGGTCGCCGAGACCCTCGCCGAGTACCGAGGCCAGTACCGCTACAACCTGGAGGCGGAGAACTGGCGCGCATTCCTGGCGAGCACCGCGCAGGTGACGCAGTGGGACGACCACGAGGTCACCAACAACTGGTACCCCGGCGAGGTCCTGGACGACGCGCGGTACACCGAGCGTCGCGTCGACGTGCTGGCGGCGCGGGCGCGGCGCGCGTTCCACGACTACGTGCCCGTCGCCGAGATCTCGCCCGACCGGGTCGGCCGGGTCTACCGCGTCCTGCACCAAGGACCGCTGCTCGACGTCTTCGTCCTCGATATGCGCACCCACAAGGACCCGAACACGGCCAATGACGAGACCTCGGGCGACGGAGGGGTGCTCGGCGCCGAGCAGACCCGCTGGCTGCTGCGTGAGCTGCGCGCCTCCCGCGCCACGTGGAAGGTCATCGCGGCGGACCTGCCGATCGGGCTGGTCGTGCCCGACGGCAGCAGCGCGCAGGAGGGTCTGGCCCAGGGCGACGCCGGGGCGCCGCGCGGTCGCGAGATCGACATCGCGCAGGTCCTCACGGCGCTGCAGGACGCCGGCATCCGCAACCACGTGTGGCTCACGGCCGACGTGCACTACACGGCGGCGCACCACTACTCGCCCGACCGGGCCGCCTACCAGCGTTTCGACCCGTTCTGGGAGTTCGTGTCCGGCCCGTTGAACGCCGGTGCCTTCGGACCGAACCGGCTCGACGCGACGTTCGGTCCGCGCGCGGAGTTCGTCGCCGCCCCGCCGACGCCCAACACCGGACCAGCGGACGGGTTCCAGTTCTTCGGCGAGGTCGAGATCGACGCCGTCACGCAGGCGCTGACCGTCACGCTGCGCGACGTCGAGGGACGGGCGCTCTACACCCGCACGCTCGCACCGCAGCGCCGCTGACCCGGTCGGCGCGCCGCGCGGCTTGGGCCCGCTCCGGGCCTCAGCGCGGGACGCGACGAGCGACCGAGGTGAGGGTCAGGTCCTGGTAGGCGACCCGCGTGCCCCGTACCCGCACGGAGAGCTGCTTGCCGCGCAGGGCCCTCGTGACGAGCAGGGTGCGGTCGTCCGCGCGACGCAGGGCCTTCCCGTCCGCGTACCACTGGACGGCCGTGTAGGTGCTGCGCGGCGTCCAGGTGCCGAGCGACACCGACGCGCGCGTGCCGACGCGCAGGGAACCCCGCACGACGGGGCGAGGCGCCGAGAACACGCCGGCGCCGACGCGGACGCCCGCCGAGGTCCGGTCGATCGGGACGTAGCGGTCTCGGTCGGCCCGCAGTCGGACTGACAGGCGCGCGTGCAGGTCGTCCCGACCGAGGCGGAAGGTCTGCCCCGTCGCGCCCCGCACCGGCTCCCCGTCGAGGTACCACTGCACGCCCTGCGTGGTCGGCTCCGGCGAGATCGCGTCGTAGGCGACCCGCGCGGTCCCGCCGACCCGCACGGATCCGACGACCCGCGGCACGCCGCCCTCGAACGCGGCGTCGTAGCGACCCTCGCGGGTGACGGTCACGGTCGCGCGCTCCGCCTGCTCGCCGAAGACGACGGTGAGCCGGCCGCTGCGCAGCGTCGTCCCGGGCCCGAAGGCCCCGTCCCACGACGGCGACCCGTCGTCGGCGGGTGCGGCGCGCGGCACGAGGTTGAGCAGTCCCTGCTCGGTGGACGTGACGGTGACGCCGGTCGTCCAGCGGACGCGGTGGCTGCGTCGCTCGCCGCCGTAGGGTGCGTCGGCGTCCAGACCGGTCCGGTCGCGGTAGTCGAACCACAGCCGGTGGCCGGTGCTCGCGTCGCGGACCGCGAGCCCGCGCAGGCCGCTGGCGGCGCCACGCGAGGCGAGCTCGAAGGTACGGGTCTCGTCGAGGTCGTCGTCACCGTCGAAGACGGCCACCTCGCCGGCCTGGAGCACGCCCAGCGCCGAGCGGACGACGGAGTCGAGCGCGCCGGGCTCGCTCCCGAGCGACGCGGCGCCGGTGCCGGTGCCGCCATAGGGGTTCGCCGCGACCTGCACGACCCGACCGTCGTCGTCGAGGATGCGGGCGTGCACGGTCGGGACGCGAGCCACCCTGCCGACCAGGGGGTGCAGCGTCGGTCGCACCGCGTCGCGTCCGAGAGACAGGCCGATGGTGGCCGGGTCGTCTCCGCGGCGCTCGATCGTCCATGACGGGTCGTCACAGGGCGTCAGCGCCAGGACGCTCACGTCGGTGTCCGCGAGGTCGGTGCCGTCGAGCTGCGCGGCTGCCCACCGTCGGACGTCCTCCTCGGCGCAGGAGGTGGGGGCCTGCGAGGTCGTCACCGTACGACCGCGCCCGAAGACCCAGCCGGTCTCCGCACGCCACCGCGCGAGGACGCGGTCCACGTCGTCCAGCGCCGCTGACGTGCCGTTCGGGTAGGTGGTCGGGTCGTCGGCGTCGGCGACTACGACGGCCAGCACCGGCGCGGGCGTCGGGGGCGCCGCCTGGGCGCTCGAGGCCGTGACGGCCAGGACGCCCGTCACGAGGACGGCGGACAGGACCGTGACCGGGGCACGACGGCCTCGAGAGGGGTGCGGCACCGCGCCAGCCTAGGAGCGCGACGACGCTGGGGAGGCTGATGCGGTGAACACCAGCCGAACGGTCGGTGTCGGGACTCAGCCGAAGTCGGCGGCGGCCTTCTGCGCCATCGCCAGGAACGACTCGTTCGACTCCAGCTTCGCGCTCAGGTCCTTGACCTTGCGCGCGTCGCCGGCCGCCTCGGCCTTCGCGAGGGCCTCACGGGTCTCGTCGATCGCGCGCTGCAGCTTGCCGATCATGTCGTCGGCGCGGGCGGACTTCTCGGGGTCCGAACGCTTCCACTCCTGCTCACCGGCGGCCCGGACGGCCTGCTCGACCGTGCGCAGACGTCCCTCGAGCTCCTTGACCCGGCCGCGCGGCACCTTGCCCGCGGCCTCCCAGCGGTCGGCGATGTCGTTGAGCGCGCGACGTGCTTTGTCGAGGTCGGTGACGGGCAGCAGCGCCTCGGCCTCGACCAGGAGCTGCTCCTTCACGACCGCGTTGGCCGCGAACTCCTCGTCGAGCGCGGCGTTCGCGGCGTCACGGGCCTGGAAGAAGACGTCCTGCGCGGCGCGGAAGCGCTTCCAGAGCTTGTCCTCGACGTTGCGCGGCGCGGAGCCGGCGGCCTTCCAGCGGGTCATGAGGTCGCGGTAGGCGCCCGACGTCGGGCCCCACTCGGTGGAGGAGGAGAGCGCCTCGGCCTCGGCGATCAGCTTCTCCTTGACCTTCTGCGCGGCCTCGCGCTGGGTGTTCTGCTCGGCGAAGTGGGCCTTGCGCTTGCGCGTGTACGCGGTGCGCGCGGCGCTGAAGCGGTGCCAGAGCTGGTCGTCGGCCGACTTGCTGAGCCGGGGGAGCGCCTTCCACTCCTCGAGCAGCTCGCGCAGCCGGTCGGCGCCTGCACGCCAGTCCTGGCCGGCCGCGATCTTCTCGGCCTCCTCGACGATGCGCGTCTTCGCGACGGTCGCCTCGGCGACCTTGGCCTCACGCTCCGCCCGACGCTCCTCGCGCTGCTTCTCGATGGCGGGGGCCAGCGCGTCCAGCCGCGCCTCGAGGGAGGCGAGGTCGCCGATCGCGGCGGCGTCGGTCACCTCCCCGCGCACCTTCGCGACGGCCTTGGCGGCCTCGTCGGGCGACAGCGCACCCGAGGCGAGACGCTTCTCGAGGAGGTCGACCTCGGTCTCGAGGCCCTCGAAGCGTCGGACGTAGAAGGCGAGCCCCTCGGCGGGGTCCCCGACCTTCCACTCGCCGATCTCTCGTTCGGAGTCACCGGTCTTGACGAAGACCGTCCCCTCGGCGTCGACGCGGCCCCACGGGTGCTCGGCGGTGGTCATGGCGACAGTCTAGGAGGACGCCACCCCGACTCCGCCACCCCGCCGCCCGTCGGGACGCCTCGGCGGGGCGCCCGCCGTGGTCCGGGGGCCGCCACGCCCCGCGTACCCTGTGGGGCGTGCTGCTCACGTCCTTCCCCGCCGGCCCCCTGCAGGCCAACTGCTACGTGCTCGCCCGCGAGGCGGGTGCCGGGTGCGTCGTCGTCGACCCGGGCATGGACGCCCTCGACGGGGTCCGCCAGGTCGTCACCGAGCACGACCTGCGCGTCGAGGCCGTCCTCGTCACCCACGGTCACTTCGACCACCTCTGGAACGCGCAGGACGTCGCACGCGAGTTCGACGCGCCGGTGTGGATCCACCCCGCCGACCGGCACCTGCTGAGCGACCCGATGGCGGCGATCTCCGGACCGTCCGCCGCGATGCTGCGCGCGCAGTTCGGCCTGCACGACCTGCCGGAGTTCGTCGAGCCCGCCGACGTGCGCGACGCCGTCGACGGTGCCGTGATCGAGGTCGACGGCCTGAGCCTCAGCGTCGACCACGTCCCCGGCCACACGCCCGGCACCGTCTACTACCGGGTCGACTGGGACGGCAGCGGCGTCTCCGAGGGGACGGTGTCGCAGGTGATGTTCTCCGGCGACTTCCTGTTCGCCGGCTCGATCGGTCGCACCGACCTGACCGGCGGCGACCACGACCAGATGCTGCAGAGCCTGCGCGAGAAGGTCCTGCCGCTGCGCGACGACGTCGTCGTCCTCCCCGGTCACGGCCCGCAGACGTCGATCGGGCGCGAGCGCGCCACCAACCCGTTCCTCGCCGAGCTGCAGGAGGGCTGACATGGCGAAGCTGAGTGGATTCCCCGAGCTGCTGCCCGCCGACCGTGCGGTGGAGGTGGCGGTCGTCGACGCCCTGCGCCACGTGTTCGAGCTGCACGGGTTCGCCAACGTCGAGACGCGGGCCGTCGAGCCCGTCGAGACGCTGCTGCGCAAGGGCGAGATCGACAAGGAGGTGTACGTCGTGCGTCGCATCCACGACGACGCCTCCGTCGAGGTGGGCTCCCGCTCCGACGCGCTCGCCCTGCACTTCGACCTCACCGTGCCGTTCGCGCGCTACGTCGTGGAGAACGCCGGCAAGCTGGCCTTCCCGTTCCGTCGCTACCAGGTCCAGAAGGTGTGGCGCGGCGAGCGTCCGCAGCAGGGCCGCTTCCGCGAGTTCACGCAGGCCGACATCGACATCGTGGGCGACGGCACCCTGCCCTTCCACGCCGACGTCGAGGTCGCGCGGGTGATGGCCGAGGCGCTCGCCGCCGTCTCGAGGGTCCTCGGCGCCGGACCGGACGACCCGTCGTGGTTCACGTTGCAGGTCAGCAACCGCAAGGTGCTCGAGGGCTTCTACCGTGGCCTCGGCGTCGCGGAGCCCACCGCCGTCATGCAGGTCGTCGACAAGCTCGACAAGCTGCCGGGCGAGCGCATCCTCGAGCTGCTCGCGGAGACCGGCCTCGACGACGACCCCGCCCGCGCCTGCCTCGCGCTGGCGGAGATCAGCACCGAGGACACCTCGTTCGTCGAGCGGGTCCGCGCGCTCGACGTGCAGCATCCGCTGCTCGACGAGGGGCTCGACGAGCTCGCGACGGTGGTCGCCGCGTGCGCCGACGTCGAGGGCGTGCGGGTGACCGCCGACCTGCGCATCGCGCGCGGGCTCGACTACTACACCGGGACCGTGTTCGAGACGCGCATGACGGGGCAGGAGCAGCTCGGCTCCGTCTGCTCCGGCGGGCGCTACGACGAGCTCGCGTCCGACGGACGGCGCACGTACCCCGGCGTAGGCATCTCGCTCGGCCTGTCGCGGCTGCTCGTGCCGCTCGTCGCGAACGGTCTGACCAGCAGCCGACCCGTGCCGTCGGCCGTGCTCGTCGCCGTGACCGACGAGGAGTCGCGGGCGGCGAGCGACGCCCTCGCGCAGCGGCTGCGGCGCCGTGGCATCCCCACCGAGGTGTCGTCGGCGGCGCAGAAGTTCGGCAAGCAGATCCGCACCGCCGAGCGGCGCGGCATCCCGTACGTCCTCTTCCCGGGCGAACCGCCTAGTGTCAAGGACATCCGTACCGGCGACCAGGTCGACGTCGACCCCGACACCTGGACGCCCCCCGCCGCCGACCTGACGCCCACCGTCGTCGGGCTCGGCCACCACTCGAAGGAGACCACGCCGTGATCCGCACCCACGCCGCCGGAAGCCTGACCGCCGCCCAGGTGGGCGAGCAGGTCACCCTCGCCGGATGGGTGGCGCGCCGGCGCGACCACGGCGGGGTCGCGTTCATCGACCTACGCGAGGCCAGCGGCGTCGTGCAGGTCGTCGTCCGCGAGGAGGTCGCGCACCAGCTGCGAGCCGAGTACTGCCTGAAGATCGTCGGCACGGTCGAGAAGCGTCCCGAGGGCAACGAGAACCCGGCCATCCCGACCGGCGAGATCGAGGTCATCGCGAGCGACGTCGAGATCCTCAGCGCCTCGGCGCCGCTGCCCTTCCCCATCGACGACGCCGCGTCGTCGAGCGCGGGCACGGTCGGTGAGGAGGTGCGGCTGCGCCACCGCTACCTCGACCTGCGCCGCTCGGGCCCGGCCCACAACCTCCGCCTGCGCAGCAAGGTCAACGCCGTCGCACGCGAGGTGCTCGGCCGTCACGAGTTCGTCGAGGTCGAGACGCCCACGCTCACCCGCTCGACCCCCGAGGGCGCCCGCGACTTCCTGGTTCCTGCGCGCCTGCGTCCCGGCAGCTGGTACGCGCTGCCGCAGAGCCCCCAGCTGTTCAAGCAGCTGCTCATGGTCGGCGGCCTGGAGCGGTACTACCAGATCGCACGCTGCTACCGCGACGAGGACTTCCGCGCCGACCGGCAGCCCGAGTTCACCCAGCTCGACGTCGAGATGAGCTTCGTCGACCAGGACGACGTCATCGCGCTCGCCGAGGAGATCTACGCCGAGCTGTGGCGGCTCATCGACGTCGAGCTGCCCCGGCCGTTCCCGCGGATCACGTACGCCGACGCGATGCGTCGCTACGGCTCGGACAAGCCCGACCTGCGCTTCGACCTCGAGCTCGTCGAGCTGACCGACTACTTCAAGGACACCCCCTTCCGCGTGTTCCAGGCGCCTTACGTCGGCGCGGTGGTGCATCCGGGCGGTGGCTCGCAGGCCCGTCGCACGCTCGACGGCTGGCAGGAGTGGGCCAAGCAGCGCGGCGCTCGTGGCCTCGCCTACGTGCTCGTGGGCGAGGACGGCACCCTGGGCGGTCCGGTCGCGAAGAACCTGTCCGAGGCCGAGCGCGAGGGACTCGCGGAGGCTGCCGGCGCGAAGCCGGGCGACGCGATCTACTTCGCCGCCGGCCCCACGAAGACGATGCGCCAGCTCCTCGGTGCCGCGCGCATCGAGATCGCCCGGCGCGAGAACCTCATCGACGAGTCGGCGTGGGCGTTCTGCTTCGTCGTCGACTGGCCGATGTTCGAGGCCGTGAGCGAGCTCGACTCCGGCGACGTCGCGGTGGGCGGCGGCGAGTGGACCGCCGTGCACCACGCGTTCACCGCGCCGCAGGACCCCGCCTCGCTCGACGACCCGGGCAGCTCGATCGCCCAGGCCTACGACATCGTCTGCAACGGCAACGAGGTCGGTGGCGGCTCGATCCGTATCCACCGCCCCGACGTCCAGAAGCGCGTCTTCGAGATCATGGGCATCGGCGAGGAGGAGGCGCAGGACAAGTTCGGCTTCCTGCTCGACGCGTTCGCCTACGGAGCCCCGCCGCACGGCGGCATCGCGTTCGGCTGGGACCGCACGGTCGGTCTGCTGGCCGGCACCGACTCCATCCGCGACGTCATCGCGTTCCCGAAGTCCGGCGGCGGGTACGACCCGCTGACCGCGGCGCCCGCGCCGATCACGCCCGAGCAGCGCGCCGAGGCCGGGGTCGACGCCGAGCCCGAGGACGACGAGGAGGACGCTGCCCCCGCGTCGTGAACTCGCGCCGGCCGGTCGACCCTGCTCAGCGCGCGGTCGTCGGCGAGGGCCACGCGAGCGTTCGGGCAGCGTGGCAGAGCACGAACCAGGGGCCGACCAGCTCCACGACCTTGTCCGAGGGGAGCGTCAGCCGGGCTCGCCAGGGCGTGTGCGCCAGCCGGGAACGGCGGACCCCGTATCGCGGGCGCACCACGACCGCGACGGGGTGTGGCAGCACGATTGGCGTGCGAGAACCGGTCGTGACCGTCGCGAGGACCAGGCCGTCGACCGTGACCTCCAGGACCCACCTGAATCCTCGCAGCCCCGGGGCCACGACCCGCTCGCCCTCGGTGACGTCGAGCATCCCGACGTAGCCGTCGTGGCGCGCGCCCGGGAACAGGCTCCAGACGTGGAGGGTGCCCCCCAGAAACGCGTCGAACAGGTTCGTGACGGTGTTGCTCAGCAGCCAGTACGTGACGGCGAACGGTCCCGGTCGCCGGACGTGCCAGGAGCCACAGTCGTCACGAGCAGGACGCAGCTGCACGGTGGCCCTCAGCCGAGCAGGTGGCGGACGCGGGTCCAGCCCGGGTCGCGCTCGTCGGTGACGGTCAGTCCGTGGGTCGAGGCCCATCGGGCGACGTCGGCGCCGGCGTTCTGGTCCTCGCCGTCGGTGTAGACGTGCAGGGTCCGGGTGCCGTCGGTCGTCACCTGGGCGACGACCAGCCCGCGCGGCTCGATGGTCGCGGTGAGGGAGTCGTCGAGGGCCTGCAGCCTGCCGAGCTCCTCGGGGGAGGGCAGACCGCGTTCGTCCGGCTGGAACGTGGCGACGAGCGCGTGGTGCAGGTCGAGGGTCGGTGCGTCGACCCATCGCGCGCCGGTGCGGGCGAGCGCGAACACCGGACGACCCTCGGCGGTCTGTCCAGAGAGCGCCGACCACACGTCGGTGTCGCGCTCCTCGGCGCACACGGCCACCGCAGCCTGCAGGTCCGCCACGGTGCGTGCCGGTGACGGGGCGTCGACCAGCGGCTCGACCCCGCCCACCCAGCGCGCGACGTCGTCCTCGCCCAGCGCCCAGTCGAGCACCATGAAGGTCAACGGGCCGTGCACCCGCTCGGGCAGCTCGGCGAACGCTGGATGGTGCACGCCGACGTGCACGCGTAGCGCCTCGAGGTCGGTCTCGACGGCGAGCACGACCTTCGCGAGGTCGACGGCGGCACCGTCGACCTCGAGCACGGCGTCGAACGCGGTGGGGTCGGCCTCGACCGCCGGCGCGTACTCCCACGTGGCGTCCGTCGGGGGAGCGGCACGGAACCACCGCTCGGCGGCGGGACGGGCGTCGGCGAGGCCGCCGGCCGACACGGTGAGCCGGTGCTGCGCGGTGCGGCCGGGACCCAGGTGCCAGGTCAGGTCGGGGTCGATCGCCGCCAGCAGCCCGTCGAGCGCGGCGTGGGCCGGTCCTGCCTGAGACGGGTCGAGGTGCCGCCCCTCCTCGGTCCACCAGTCCCAGAACGCGCCGACGGGTGTGGGGCCCGGCCGGGCGGGCTCGTCGGCGGGGGCGGAGCGTGAGAACGGACCCATGGCCTCACCCTGGCACAGCATCCGGACGTGTCGGCGCCGGTGACTAGGCTCGTGGGGTGAGCGACGACGGACTGTTCGACCTGCCCGGGGACGACGTGCGCCCCGTGGCGCGTCCGGACTCCTCGGGCTCGCTCGCCGGCAACGCCCACTCCTCGGCGCCGCTCGCGGTGCGCATGCGCCCGCGCACGCTCGACGAGCTCGTCGGCCAGGAGCACCTGCTCGTGCCGGGGTCGCCGCTGCGGCAGGTGATCGACGGCGACCAGCCGCTCACGATCCTGCTCTGGGGACCTCCGGGCACGGGGAAGACCACGATCGCCTCCTTGATCAGCAACCACACGCACCGACGCTTCGTCGAGGTCTCGGCGGTCTCCGCGGGCGTCAAGGAGGTCCGCGACGTCATCGCCGGCGCCCGGCGCGCCCTGCAGAACGGCGTCGAGACGGTGCTGTTCGTCGACGAGGTGCACCGCTTCTCCAAGGCCCAGCAGGACGCACTGCTGCCGGGCGTGGAGAACCGCTGGGTCTCGCTCATCGCCGCCACCACCGAGAACCCGCACTTCAGCGTCATCTCGCCGCTGCTCAGCCGGTCGCTGCTGCTCACCCTGCAGTCGCTCGACGACGGCGACGTCGCCGTCATGATCGACCGGGCGGTCCAGGACGACCGGGGCCTCGGGGGACGGGTCAGCCTCACCGACGACGCCCGCGACCACCTCGTGCGGCTGGCCGGTGGCGACGGTCGTCGTGTCCTCACCTACCTCGAGGCCGCCGCGGGGGCGACGCTCAGCCAGGGTCGCACCGAGGTCACCGTCGACGACGCCGCGCTCGCCGTCGACAAGGCCGCCGTGCGCTACGACCGCCAGGGCGACCAGCACTACGACGTCACGAGCGCCTTCATCAAGAGCATCCGCGGCTCCGACGTCGATGCCGCCCTGCACTACCTCGCGCGCATGGTCGAGGCGGGCGAGGACCCCCGGTTCATCGCACGACGTCTGATGATCCACGCCAGCGAGGACATCGGCATGGCCGACCCGACGGCGCTGCCCGTCGCCACCGCCACCGCGCAGGCCGTCGCGCTGATCGGGTTCCCCGAGGCGCGCATCCCGCTCGCCCAGGCGGTCATCCACCTCGCCACCGCGCCCAAGTCGAACGCCGTCGTGCGGGCGATCGACGCCGCCCAGGCCGACGTCCGCGCCGGCCGGGTGGGTGCCGTGCCCCCGGCGCTGCGCGACGCGCACTACTCCGGCGCCAAGAAGCTCGGCCACGGGCACGACTACCGCTACGCCCACAACGACCCGCGCGGCGTGGTCACCCAGCAGTACGCGCCCGACGACGTCGACGGACGCGACTACTACGAGCCCGGCCGCCACGGTCACGAGGCCGCCGTCGCCGACCGGGTCGCGCGGATCCGCGCCATCCTGCGCGACCGCTGAGCCCAAGACCGGCTGCTGCGCTGCCGCGGGTCGTCGCGACCGCGGTGCTGCGCTGCGTGCGGGGTCGGGGCCTGCTGGTGCGCTGCCGGCGTCCGTCTCTTTCTGCCGCTGCGCTGCCCGCGCCCGTCTCGGCCCGCCGCTACGCCGCCTCGGCTGGCGCTGGGGTGGCCTCCGAAAGGGCCTCGACCTGGTGGCCGGGTGGGGGCTGGTCCGGGCCTCGGGGCGCGGCTGGGCGGTCGGGTGACGCACGATTCTTCCTTCGTGCGCTCAGGCCCTCACGATGTTGCGTTCGTGTCCGGATCCCGTCACGAACGCAGCCTGGTCTCAACCGGTAGTTGCAAGACGATGTGACTACTGGAGGTGGGTATGCCTGGTTCTCGTCTGGTCGAGGGTGAGCGGTGGGTGATCGAGCGTGGTT
>NZ_LUNF01000075.1:0-9070 GCF_001626145.1 Aeromicrobium sp. REDSEA-S32_B7 | reverse complement strand
GTACGGGGGAGAGCAGCCGCCCGGCCAGCCACGACGCGACGGCGGAGATGAGGATGACGGAGAGCGCGCTGAGCAGCGCGTACGTGACCATCAGCTCGCGGAGCTGGGCGCGCGAGCCGTCCACGTCGTGGGTGACGACGAACGCAGCCCGCTCGTCGCCCTGCTGCACGGGCTGCACCGCGACCCGGAAGGTCCGGCCGTCGACGTCGAGGTCGGCGACGCCGCCGCGACGCGTGAGGCGCTCCACCAGGGCGGGGAACCGCGGCGACGTCCGCAGCACGCGCTGGGCCTCGCCCACGAACGTCGGGGTGCCCGACACGGGGAACTGCCACAGGTTCTCGTCCGCGTCGGGGACGTTGCGCGACAGGAAGAACGTGATCAGGCGGTCGGGGCTGGTGAACGGCCGGCCCGTCTCGGGGTCGACGCCCTCCGCCTGGAGCCGTCGCAGCTCGCCGACCTCCTGGCCGAGGCTCGCGTCGATCGCCCGGTCGATGCGCTGGGACTCCAGGACGAACAGCGTCGCCCCGACCGCGACGAGCGCCGCCGCCGTCAGCAGGGCGACGGCGGCGGTCAGACGCTGGCGGACGGAGAAGCGTGGTGGACCGTCCGCGCGCGGGTCAGTCGTCGTCATCGTCGTCCCGGTCGTCGTCGCCAACGTCGATGGGTCGCGGCGTCTGCGGGACGCGCTCGTAGTCGTCGTCATCGTCGTCGTCCGGGTCGTCGTCGCGGTCGTCGTCCCGGTCGTCCGACGGGGAGGGGGTCGGCGAGAGCGTGGGCCGGGGCGTCTCGGTCGACGTCGGCACGGTCACCGGGGCGTAGTCGACCGGCGGCGCGTCCTCCTGTGCCACCACCCGCGCCGCGACGACGCCGAGCAGCACGAGGCCGACGGCCACGACGATCGGCACGAGGTAGCGGGTTCGCGTCATGGCGACACTGTGCCGCACGCTCGCGCACGCCACGATGAGACGTCGATGAGAGAACTCTCATCCGCCGGGTCGTCGCACCGACCGGCGCAGGCGGTGCACCCGGTCGCAGGGCAGTGCTGCCGGGGTGTGGCACAGTTCAGGGGTGGGCACCTGGACAGACCGCGGCGGCGCCTCGACGGCCCCGCTGGGCACCGCGACGGCGGTCACCATCGGCACCTTCGACGGGGTCCACCGCGGCCACCAGGCCCTGCTGCGACGCACCCGCGAGGTCGCGGAGGGCCTGCCCGTCGTCGCCGTCACGTTCGACCCGCACCCGGTGGCGGTCTTCGCGCCCGATCGCGTCCCGTCGAGGCTGACGTCGCTGCAGCGCCGGATCGAGCTGCTGCACGAGCCCGCGCCCGGCGTGCGGGGCGCCGACCACGTGCGCGTGCTCGACTTCGACCGCACGATGGCGGGCTGGTCGCCCGAGGAGTTCGTGGAGCGCGTCGTCGTCGAGGAGCTGCAGGCGCGTCACGTCGTCGTCGGCGAGAACTTCACGTTCGGGTCGCGGGCGTCGGGCACGACCGAGACGCTCCGCGAGCTCTGCGCACGGCACGACTGCGACGCCAGCGCCTTCACGCTCGTCGGCGACGGCCACGGCGCCGACGGCCAGCCGTGGTCGTCCACGCGGGTCCGCGCCCTCGTGGCCGAGGCCCGGCTGGAGGAGGCGGCCGAGCTGCTCGGGCGTCCGCACGAGGTCGACGGTGTCGTCACCCCCGGTGACCAGCGCGGTCGCGACCTCGGGTTCCCCACCGCGAACGTCCCCGTGCAGGCCGACTACTGCGTGCCGCCCGACGGCGTCTACGCCGGGCGGCTGCTCACCGGCGACGCCGACTACCCCGCGGCGATCTCCGTGGGCACGAACCCCACCTTCGCGGGGACCGAGCGTCGCGTGGAGTCCTACGTCATGGACCACGGCCACGACCTCGACCTCTACGGCCGCTCCGTGCGGGTGCAGCTCGTCTCGCACCTGCGCCCGATGGTCGCGTACCGAGGCGTCGACGCGCTCGTGGAGCAGATGCACGCCGACGTCGAGCAGGCGCGCGCGGCGCTCGCCTGACGTCGCCCGGTCCGCGACGGCGAGGCGATTCGTCGGAACGACCGGCGCGCTGATAACCTGGACGACGGCGTGCGAACGCCCACGGTCCGTAGAGCCCCGGTGGACATGCCCGGGAGCGCCGTGCAACGACCTCCCAGGAGAAGAATGTCGAAGAAGACCGCTGCGCCCACCGTCGCCGGTACCCCGCGTGACGAGATCATCAGCCAGTACGCCCGCAGCGAGGGCGACACCGGCTCCCCGGAGGTCCAGGTCGCGCTGCTCACGCAGCGCATCTCGCACCTGACGGACCACCTCAAGGAGCACAAGCACGACCACCACAGCCGTCGTGGCCTGCTGCTGCTCGTCGGTCGCCGTCGTCGTCTGCTGAACTACCTGCAGAACACCGACATCGAGCGCTACCGCTCGCTGATCGAGCGTCTCGGTCTGCGTCGCTGACCTCGTTCAGGCGGTCACCCTCCGGGTGGCCGCCTGAACTGCATCAGGGGCCCTGCGCCCCGACAACTGAACACGACACATCCACGGACGAGAGCCGCCACGTCGGGTCCGGTCCTCGGTAGTGGCCCTCGGGACGGCGTACGCCGGGCCGCGGGCCTCGATCGAAGACCGACCACCATCACGGCAGGTCCGGGTCTCGTCCCACCGCGCGACACGCGTCGCGAGAAGGGACTCCCATGTCCGACACCATCCACGCCATCGAGACCGTCATCGACAACGGTCGCTACGGCACCCGCACCATCCGCTTCGAGACGGGCCAGCTCGCCCGCCAGGCCGCCGGCTCCGTGTCCGCGTTCCTCGACGACGACACGATGCTGCTCTCGGCCACCACCGCCGGCAAGCAGCCCAAGGACCACTTCGACTTCTTCCCGCTGACGGTCGACGTCGAGGAGCGCATGTACGCCGCGGGTCGCATCCCCGGCTCGTTCTTCCGTC
Source organism: Aeromicrobium sp. REDSEA-S32_B7 (assembly GCF_001626145.1). Taxonomy (NCBI): domain Bacteria; kingdom Bacillati; phylum Actinomycetota; class Actinomycetes; order Propionibacteriales; family Nocardioidaceae; genus Aeromicrobium; species Aeromicrobium sp. REDSEA-S32_B7. The sequence continues at coordinate 6,115 of NZ_LUNF01000075.1, read as the reverse complement.
GCGAGGGCCGCCCGGGCGAGGACGCCATCCTCACCTGTCGCCTCATCGACCGTCCGCTGCGCCCGACCTTCAAGAAGGGCCTGCGCAACGAGGTCCAGGTCGTCATCACGGTCCTGGCCCTCAACCCCGACACCCCGTACGACGTCCTCGCCATCAACGCCGCCTCGGCGTCGACGCAGATCTCCGGCCTGCCGTTCTCCGGCCCCATCGGTGCCACGCGCGTCGCGCTCATCGACGGCCAGTGGGTCGCGTTCCCGACGCACAGCCAGCTCGAGGACGCCGTGTTCGACATGGTCGTCGCGGGCCGCATCGCCACGCAGGCCGACGGCTCGACCGACGTCGCGATCATGATGGTCGAGGCGGAGTCCACCGAGTCCACCTGGGACCTCGTGCAGTCCGGTGTCCAGGCGCCGACCGAGGAGGTCGTCGCCGGCGGCCTCGAGGCGTCGAAGACCTTCATCCGTCAGCTCTGCGAGGCCCAGCAGCAGCTCGCCGAGGCCGCCGCGAAGCCCGTCCAGGACTTCCCGGTCTTCCTCGACTTCCAGGACGACGTCTACGACGCCGTCGCCGGGGTCGCGTCCGGCCCGCTGTCCGAGGCCCTCACGATCGTCTCCAAGGCCGACCGCGAGGAGCGCGAGAGCGCGATCAAGGCCGACGTGCTCGACCAGCTCGGCGAGCAGTTCGCGGGCCGCGAGAAGGAGGTCGGCGCCGCGCTGCGCGCCGTTACCAAGAGCCTCGTGCGCCAGCGCGTGCTGCGTGACAAGGTGCGCATCGACGGCCGTGGCCTCGCCGACATCCGCGAGCTGTCGGCCGAGGTCGGCGTGGTGCCGCGCGTGCACGGCTCGGCCCTGTTCCAGCGTGGCGAGACCCAGATCCTGGGCATCACGACGCTGAACATGCTCGACCTGGTCCAGAAGCTCGACACGCTGAGCCCCGAGACCACGCGTCGCTACATGCACAACTACAACTTCCCGCCGTTCTCGACGGGCGAGACGGGCCGCGTCGGCTCGCCGAAGCGTCGCGAGATCGGTCACGGCGCGCTCGCCGGCCGTGCGCTGCTGCCGGTGCTCCCGACCACCGAGGAGTTCCCGTACGCGATCCGCCAGGTCTCGGAGGCGCTGAGCTCCAACGGCTCGACGTCGATGGGCTCGGTCTGCGCCTCGACGCTCGGCCTGCTGAACGCCGGTGTGCCGCTGCGCGCCCCGGTCGCCGGCATCGCGATGGGCCTCATCTCCGGCGAGGTCGACGGCACCACCCAGTACGTCACCCTCACCGACATCCTCGGTGCGGAGGACGCCTACGGCGACATGGACTTCAAGGTCGCGGGCACGCCGGACTTCATCACGGCCCTGCAGCTGGACACCAAGCTCGACGGCATCCCCGCCGACGTCCTGGCCGGTGCCCTCACGCAGGCCAAGGGTGCGCGTCTGACGATCCTCGACGTCATGTCCGAGGCCATCGACACGCCTGACGAGATGAGCCAGTTCGCGCCGCGGATCATCACGGTGAAGGTCCCGGTCGACAAGATCGGCGAGGTCATCGGTCCCAAGGGCAAGATGATCAACCAGATCCAGGCCGACACCGGCGCCAAGATCTCGATCGAGGACGACGGCACGGTGTACATCGCGGGCGAGGGTGGCGGCTCGGCCGACGCTGCACGCGACGCGATCAACGCGATCGCGAACCCGACGATGCCCGAGGTCGGCGAGCGCTACCTCGGCACCGTGGTTAAGACGGTCGACTTCGGCGCCTTCGTGGCCCTGTCGCCAGGCAAGGACGGCCTGCTGCACATCAGCAAGCTGCGCGACCTCAACGGCGGCCAGCGGGTCAGCAGCGTCGACGACGTGCTGACGGTCGGCCAGAAGGTCCAGGTCGAGATCGCCGAGCTCGGCGACCGCGGCAAGATCTCGCTGATCCCGGTCGTGGCCGACGCGGCCGCCGAGGAGGCCCCCGAGGCCTCTGAGGCCGGCGCCGACGCCTGATCCACGCACGGTCGACGAGGCCCTCGCCCCTCGGGGTGGGGGCCTCGTCGCGTCCGGGGTCCGGGCGCACGTGAGACGATCCCGAGGGTGAGCGACTTCCGTGAACGTGCCGCGGCCCTCGACGCCGCCGACCCGCTCGCCGCCTGGCGGCAGCAGTTCCAGCTCGACGCCGACGTGGTCGCCTATCTCGACGGCAACTCGCTCGGACGTCTGCCGCTGCGCACTCGTGAGCGGCTCGCGACGTTCGTGCGCGAGGAGTGGGGCGCCCGCCTGATCCGCGGCTGGTCCGAGGGGTGGGTCGAGCTGCCGGTCGTCGTCGGCGACGAGGTCGGGGCGCTCCTCGGCGCCGCCCCGGGCCAGACGGTGGTCGGCGACTCGACGTCGATCGGTATCGCGAAGGCGCTGCACGCCGCAGCCTCGCTGGCCCCCGGACGCACCCGGCTCGTCGTCGACGCGGGCGACTTCCCGACCGACCGCTACCTCGCCGAGCAGGTCGCCCGCCAGCGCGGGCTCGAGCTCGTCGTCGTGCACCGGGACGCGGAGGGCGACGTCGCCGCGTCGCTGGCCGACGTGCTCGACGAGCGCACGGCCGTCGTGCTGCTGAGCCACGTCGACTACCGCACGGGCGTGCTGCTCGACCTCCTGTCCCTCACGGCGCAGGTGCATGCCGCCGGCGCGCTCGTGGTGTGGGACCTCTGCCACTCGGCCGGCGTCGTCCCGACGTCGCTCGACGCCGCCGAGGTCGACCTCGCCGTCGGCTGCACCTACAAGTACCTCAACGGCGGCCCCGGAGCGCCGGCGTTCCTGTACGCCGCGGCGCGACACCTGCCGCACCTCGAGCAGCCGCTGCCCGGCTGGTGGAGCGCCGACGACCTGTTCGCGATGGCCGAGGAGTACCGCCCGGCCACCGACGCGCGCCGGCTGCTCTCCGGGACCCCCAACGTGGCGGGGCTCGTCGCCGTCCGCGAGGGCGTGGCGATGGTCGCCGAGGCCGGGGTCGAGGCCGCGCGGACCAAGTCCGAGCTGCTCACCGCCTTCACGGTCGACGCCCTCGACGCGCTGGGCGAGCGCGGGATCGCGCTGCAGCTGGTCACGCCGCGCGAGCCCGACCGGCGGGGGAGCCACGTCACCGTCCGGGTGCCCGACGCACGGGCACTCACGGCGCGGCTCACCGAGCGTGGCGTCGTCCCCGACTTCCGCGAGCCCGACCTCCTGCGGCTGGGCCTCGCGCCGCTCACGACCTCCTTCGCCGAGCTGCACGCCGGGCTCTCGGTGCTGGCCGAGGAGCTCGCTCACTAGGCTGGGCGCATGACGACTCGCGTAGCCGTGCTGGGCGCCCAGGGGCGCATGGGATCGACGTCGGTGACGGCGCTGGAGGCGGCCGAGGGGCTCGAGGTCGTCGCCCAGGTCGACGTGGGCGACCCGCTGGAGCGGGTCACGGAGCACGAGGCCGACGTCGCGCTCGTCTTCACGACGCCCGACGTCGCGCTCGAGCAGGTGCTGTGGTGCGTGGAGCAGGGGGTGCACGTCGTCGTCGGCACCTCCGGCTTCGACGGCGACCGGCTGCGCGCGGTCAGCGACGCGGTCGAGCAGCGCACCGACGTGAGCGTGCTCGTCGTCCCGAACTTCTCCATCGGCGCCGTGCTCCTCATGCGCTTCGCGGCGACCGCCGCACCCTTCTTCGAGTCGGTCGAGATCATCGAGATGCACCATCCGGCGAAGGTCGACGCCCCGTCGGGCACGGCCGTGCGCACCGCCGAGCTCGTGGCCGCGGCCCGTGCCGAGGCCGGCTCGGACCCGGTGCCCGACGCGACGACCACCGACCCCAACGGCGCACGCGGCGCGAAGGTCGACGGCATCACCGTGCACGCCGTGCGCTCGCGCGGCTTCGTCGCGTCGCAGGAGGTGCTGCTCGGCGGTGAGGGGGAGGTCCTCTCCCTGAGGCACGACTCCTCGACCCGAGAGTCCTTCATGCCGGGCGTGGTCACGGCCGTGCGGCACGTGGCGGACCGGCCGGGCGTCACGGTGGGGCTCGACGTGGTGCTCGGGCTCGACGCGTGAGCTGGGAGTCGATCTTCAGCGCCGGGCTCACCGACGACGAGGCGCGAGCCTGGGGGGCGATGGCGTCGGAGCTGCGTGCCTTCCAGGACGCCCTGGCGGCCGCCCGGTTCGACGCCGACGTGGCCTCGCGGCTGGCCGACGACCTGCGGGCGTGGCGTGAGCGGCTCGCCCCGCTCGGCGGCGAGGAGCTCGAGCAGGTCAACGGACGCGTCCCGCAGCTTCCCGTCCGCGGGCACGCGATGCTTCCCGAGATCCGGATGCACACGCGCGACGCCTCGCGGGTGGCCGGGGACGTGACCTTCGGACGCTGGTCGATGGGCGGCGGCATGGCCGTGCACGGCGGTGTCGTCTCCCTGGTCTTCGACGAGGTGCTCGGCATGCTCGCCGCCGCGCAGGCCCAGGCCATCACGCGCACGGCGTTCCTGCGCACCGACTACCGCGCCCTCACCCCGATCGACGTCGAGCTCGAGGTCGAGGCCTGGATCGAGCGCGTCGAGGGTCGCAAGATCACCGTCCGAGGGGAGATCCGGCACGGCGACGTCGTCTGTGCCGAGGGCGACGCCCTGTTTCTGCGGCTGCGTCCCGAGCAGGGGCTCGGCACGCGGACGACCTAGCCGACCGCACGGAGCAGTGCCGCCGTGAGGGCCGCCGCGACGACCATCGGCAGGAACGGCACCCGCAGCGCCAGCAGGACGGCAGCCACGCCGAGGCCCGCCAGCCGCGCGTCGACGGTGAGTCGCTGACCGTCGGCGAGGACCTGCACGGCGACCAGCGCGCCCAGCAGCGCCACCGGGATGAGCGCGACCGCGCGCTGCGTCGTCGGGTGCTCGAGCACGCGATCGGGCACGGACAGTCCCGCGAGCTTCAGCGCGTAGCAGCCGGCGCACGTGAGCACGATGCCGATCCAGAGGGCGCTCACGTCGGCGCCCCGTCTCGGGCGCGACCGAGGAGCAGCCCGGCCGCCACCGCCAAGGCCCCACCGGCGATGATCGGCAGCCCGGCGGGGGTGAACGGCACCAGGCCGGCCGCCACGGCGGCGCCGCAGAGCGCGACGAGGCGGGGGAGCGGTCCGCCCAGACGCGGCCACAGCAGACCCAGGAACGCGGCGCCGACCGCGGCGTCGAGGCCGTAGGCGCGGGGGTCGCCGATCGCCGTCCCGGCCAGCGCGCCCAGCAGGGTCGACAGGTTCCAGAGCACCAGCACGGACATGCCCGTCCACCAGAACCCCAGCCGCCCGAGGGCCGGGTGGCGCTGGGCCAGGGCGACGGCGGTCGACTCGTCGATCACGAGGTGCGCACCGAGCAGGCGCCGCACACCGTGCAATCGCAGCACCGACGCGATGCTCAGGCCGTAGAACAGGTTGCGCGAGCCGAGCAGGACCGACGTCACGGCGCCGGTGACCGGTACTCCTCCGGCCGCGACCACGCCGACGAACGCGAACTGCGACGCACCCGTGAACGCGAGCAGGGAGAGCACGCAGGTCTGCAGGACGTCGAGCCCCGAGGTGGTGCCGAGCGCACCGAAGGAGACGCCGTACGCGCCGGTCGCCGCACCGACCCCCAGGGAGTCCACGACCACGCGACGTCGGGCCGCGCGGTCCGGACCGGCTGCGTCACTCATGCCTCGACGAGCGACGTGACGAGCCGGACCTGCTTGACCGTCCGCCCGCCGGCCTCGTCGGCGAGCTCGCGGTGCGCCCCGTCGGCCGTCCAGCCGGTGCCGACGACGAAGGCGCGCAGCCGGTCGTCGGTGGTCGGCACCCACCAGCGCGCGCGGACGAAGTGGTCGGCGCGCAGCGTGTCCACGGCGGCCTGGAGCAGGCGCGAGCCGTGTCCCGCGCCGCGGTGCTGGGGATCGACGAGCAGCTCGCCGACCTCGCCGTCGGCCACCCGGTCGGCGTCGGGGTCGTGGCACGGGTGCACGAAGGCCACGCCGCGCACCGTGGCCTGCTCGAGTGCCACGAGCACGCGGGCCCTCGCGTCAGGTGGGGAGCCCAGCAGGCGTGCCCACGCCGGTGCCAGGTCGACGTCGGGGACCTCGCCGAGGGCAGCGCCCCACGCGGAGCGCTGCAC
>NZ_LUNF01000074.1:0-6415 GCF_001626145.1 Aeromicrobium sp. REDSEA-S32_B7 | reverse complement strand
ACCCTGGCGCTGGAGCTCGTGCGCGGTGCCAGCGACGCGGGTGTCTCGCTCGTGCGGGGCCGGGGCCGCGTGGAGACCGTGGCGCCCACGAGCGACCTCGTCGCGTGGGCCGACGACCTGCAGCACGAGCTGTCCGAGGGTCCCTGCGTCGACGCCCTGCACGCCGACGAGGTCGACGTCCCCGACCTGGCCGCCGACCCGCGCTGGCCGTCGTGGCGCCCGGACGTGGTGGGCAAGGGCGTGCGCTCGATGTTCTGCGTGCAGCTGGCGCTGGCCGACCGCGAGCTCGGCGCCCTCAACCTCTACGCGACCGAGCCCGAGGCCTTCGACGAGGCCGACCGGATCGCCGCCCGCCACCTGGCGAGCCACGCCGCCATCGCCATCGCGTCGGCCCGCGAGCGCAGCACCCTGCAGGAGGCGCTCGCCACCCGCACCGTGATCGGGCAGGCCGAGGGCATCCTCATGGAGCGCTTCGGCGTCGACGCCGACCAGGCCTTCGGCGTGCTCGTGCGCTACTCCCAGCACCGCAACGAGAAGCTGGCGGTCGTCGCGAGCGAGGTCGTGCGCACGCGCACGCTGCCCGACGACGTCTGAGCGCTCACGGACGCGCGAGGTCACGTCGGCTCCGGGCCGTCCCGCTCGTCCGGGGCCTGCTCGGGGAGCTCCCCGTTCTCCACCAGGTGGCGTGCGACGTCGCGCAGCTTGAGGTTGAGGTGCTGCGAGTGCCGCACGAGGACGCCGAACGCGCGCTCCACCGACAGGTCGTAGCGCTCCACGAGCATCCCGATCCCGATGCCGATGAGACGGCGGGCAGCCACGGCACGGTGCAGGCCGTCGCGGTCGAGCGCGACCGCGAGGGCCGACGACGCCACCGTCGCGACCTCGCCGAACGCGGCGACCTCGGCGTCGGAGAACGCGTCGGTGCGGTCGGCGTGCACGGCCAGCACGCCGGGCGGTCGGTGCATCGTCTGCACGGGTGCGACCAGGACGGAGCACACCCCCAGCCCGACCAGCGTGGTCGACCAGGTCGGCCAGCGGGCGTCGAGGGACGTGTCGCGGACGACGACGATGTTCTCGGCGAGGTCGTCGGGGCCAGGGCCTCCGGCGATCCCCAGGGCGACCGACGCCAACGTCGTCGACGTGACGACCAGGTCGTCGACGTCGTGCGGCGTCGCCATGGCGAGGCCACCGTGCGGTGTCCCGGCGGCGGTCGCCGCGAGCGTCACGACGTGACGCGCCAGCTCGGGCGTCGTGGGGGGTCCGTCACGGAGCGGGTCCGGCGGAACGGGGGAGTGGGTCAGGGCGACCACCTCCAGGCGTGCGAGGTCGTCGGCTGCTGCTCAACCGAGGGACAGCGAACCACATGGGTGCGGTGCGTCCCTCGACCGGGTCACTCCTAGTCGATCAGACCCTCCGCGCGGGCCTCCTCCACCAGGCGGCGCACGTTCTCCGTCCGCCCGCAGTCGGCGTCGATCTGCTGGTTGCGCTCCGTCGCGAACGCCTCGCCGAGCCGGGCGAGGACCTCGGGGCCGAGCTCCTCGCGCGCCGGGTTGAGGATCGTCAGCTCCTCCTCGGTGAGGTGGTGGCTGATCAGGCGGGTCAGCTCCTCGACGGCGTCGTCGAACTTCTGGGTGTCGGTCGAGGCGCACTCGAGGACGGCCAGGAGCGCCTCGTTGCCCTCGGCGTGCTCGTGCTCGCCGTGGTCGGCCTCGTGGGCGTCCACGGCGCGCCGCTTCTTCAGCTGCGGGTACACGTGCCGCTCCTCCGCCTCGGCGTGCGCGACGTGCAGGGCCGCGAAGGCCTGGCGGACGGCATCACGGTCCGACGCGGTGCTGCGCAGCTGGCGCAGCAGGTCCTCGAAGCGACGGTGGTCGTCGAGGATCAGGTCGACGACGTCGCCCGAGACGGGCCGGCCCAGGTCGATGGTGGTGTCGATGCTCATGCGGCGAGCGTAGGCACGGGGGAGACCCTGCGCACGTCGGCGCATGGCCGGCGCCGCCCCGGGTACGGCGTGCACATGACCCGTCTCCTGGAGACCGCGCGCGACCGTCCCGGCGTCGTCGTGCTGAGCGTCGACGACGACCGGGACCGCCAGCAGCTGCTCGCCCTCGAGGACGCGCCCGACCGCGACGCCGTGCTCTGCCTGGTGCCGGCCGACGTGGACCCGCCGGCGGACACGCAGGCTGCGTGGCACCGGCTGGCCCGACGGCGGTTCGTGCTGGTCCTGCGACACGACGGCGTGTGGTGCCGTGCGCGACGTCAGGACGTGCCCGACGGCCTCGGCGCGGTGTCGACGGTGGCCCGGTGGGTCGCCCGCCGCACCGAGCCCGGTCTGCGGCTCATGCTGCTCGAGCCCGACGTCGGTGAGTCCGGCGCCGGCGGACCCGCACCCGACGTCCTCGGCCGGTCCGAGATGCATGGCTTCCGGATCCGGGGGAACGTCGAGGTCACGACCTTGACCGAAGGAGTCCGCATGACCCTCGCGCCCGATGCACCCCTGCCCGACCCCGACGTCGAGCCGGTCGAGCCGACCGACCCCGACGACGTGCCCGAGGTCCCCCTCGAGCCGACCCCCGCCCCCGACGAGACAGGTATCCGATGAGCGACGGCTTCCCCGCCCAGCAGCAGGACCCGCCCGGCAGCACCGCGGCGATGGACCCTCGACCCGACCACGGCGAGGAGTCCTACGTCGGCCACGGCAGGCTCGAGGGCAAGGTCGCGCTCGTGACCGGTGGTGACTCCGGCATCGGCCGCGCCGTCGCGATCGCCTACGCCCGCGAGGGCGCCGACGTCGCCTTCACGTACCAGCCCGAGGAGGCCGACGACGCCGCCGAGACCGCGCGGTGGGTCGAGGACGCCGGCCGTCGCGCGCTCGCCGTCGAGGTCGACCTGCGCGATCGTGCGGCGTGCGACGACGTCGTGGCCCGCACGGTCGACGAGCTGGGTGGCCTCGACGTGCTCGTGAACAACGCCGGCTACCAGATGGCGCGCGAGGAGGGCATCGAGGCGATCACCGACGAGAACCTCGACCGGGTCCTCAAGACCAACCTGTACGCCACCTTCTGGCTCACGCGGGCGGCCGTGCCGCACCTGCGCGAGCGTCGCGGGAGCGTCGTGAACAACACGTCGATCCAGGCGTACGAGCCCTCGACGTCGCTGCTGGACTACGCGTCGACGAAGGCCGCGCTCAACAACCTCACGGTCAACCTCGCCGCCGAGCTCGGCGGCGACGGCATCCGCGTGAACGCTGTGGCGCCCGGCCCGATCTGGACCCCGCTGCAGCCCGCCACCCAGCCTCCGGAGAAGCTCGAGCAGTTCGGCTCCGACACCCCGCTCGGTCGCGCCGGGCAGCCCGCCGAGGTCGCGCCGGCCTTCGTGTTCCTGGCCTCCGAGCGCGACGCGAGCTATGTCTCTGGCACCGTGCTCGGGGTGACCGGCGGCAAGCCGGTCTTCTGAGCCGCCACCCACCGAGGAGGACGCCATGCCCGCAGGCAAGGACGCACGCGACGAGCCGTCGCTGAAGAACCCCGAGATGTACGAGGCGCTGCGCGACGACGGCGCCTCGAAGGAGAAGGCGGCGCGGATCTCCAACGCCGCCGCGCGCGACGGCAAGAAGACCGTCGGGAAGCGCGGCGGGGAGTCCGGGTCGTACGAGGACTGGACGGTCGAGGAGCTGAAGGACCGGGCCAAGGAGCTCGGCGTCGAGGGCTACTCCGACCTGCGCAAGGACGACCTCATCGAGAAGCTCCGGAACCACTGACGGCCGACCTCCCCGCACCTACCGCCCGGAAAGGGGCATGGGCTGGGAGGATGGCGTCATGAGCGACGCCGCCCCGGACCCGTCCGCGCCCGAGCCGGCGCAGCCGGGCATCGGCGACCTCACGGCCGGAGCGCTGGTGTTCGGCTCGTCCGCGGCGGTGCTCGTGGTCGAGATCGTGGCGCTGCGGCTCCTCGCTCCCTACCTGGGGCTGACACTGGAGACGTCGACGACCGTCATCGGTCTGGCCCTCGCGGCGATCGCGGCAGGCTCGTGGGCCGGCGGCCGCGCCGCCGACCGCATCGACCCCCGCAGCGCCGTCGCCCCGCTCCTCGGCGTGTCGGGCGTCGTGGTGGCGCTGACGCCGTTCGCCGTCCGCGCGGCTGCCGAGCCGGGCTCGTCGGCGCTGCTGTTCCTGGTCGCGGCCGCGACGATCGTCGTGCCCGGCGCGCTGCTGTCGGCGGTCACGCCGATGGTCACGAAGCTGCTCCTGCACGACCTCGGCGAGACCGGGACCGTCGTGGGCCGACTCTCGGGCATCGGCACCGTCGGTGCCATCGTCGGCACCGTCCTCACCGGGTTCGTGCTCATCTCCCACGTGCGCGTGAGCGCCATCCTCGTCGGCCTCGGCGTGCTCCTCGGCGTCGCCGCCGCGGCGTTCGAGCTGCGTCGACGCGGCCCGGCGGTCGGGCTGCTCGCCGTCGGCGGCGCCCTGCTGGCCGGGGGGACCGCGGGGCTCGTGCCGAGCGGCTGCGAGGTCGAGACCACCTACCACTGCGCGACCGTCGAGGCCGCCGGCAGCAGCACCGGCGGCCGGCTCCTCGTGCTCGACGGCCTGCGGCACTCCTTCGTCGACCTCGACGACCCCACGTACCTCGAGTTCTCCTACACGCGTGCCTACGCGGCGGCGATCGACGCGATGTTCCCGGGCGACGGTCCGCTGAGGGCCCACCACCTGGGCGCCGGCGGCGTGACGATGCCGCGCTGGCTCGCCGCCACCCGGCCGGGCAGCACGAGCGTCGTCTCCGAGATCGACGGCGGCGTGGTCCAGCTCGACCGCGAGGACCTCGGGCTGCGCACCAGCCGGGCCCTGCAGGTGCGTGTGGAGGACGGTCGGCTCGGCATGCGCGACGTCGACGCGGGCAGCCTCGACCTCGTCGTCGGCGACGCGTTCGGCGGAGTCAGCGTGCCGTGGCACCTGACGACCCTCGAGATGCTCGACGAGGTGCACCGTGCCCTGGACGGCGACGGCGTGTACGTGCTCAACCTCATCGACCACGGCCGGCTGCGGCTCGCCCGGGCCGAGGCGCGCACGCTGCAGGAGCGGTGGCCGCACGTCGCCGTGCTCGGCGCGCCGGCCCCCGCCTCCGCCGGCCCCGCCTCGACGAGCAGCCCAGCCTCGGCGGACGAGGTCGAGGGCGGCAACCTCGTGATGGTCGCGTCGGAGCGTCCGCTCGACGTCGACGCCTTGCGCGCCCAGCTCGACCGGCGTCAGGTGGGCTGGACGGTCCTCGCAGGCTCGACGCTCGACCGCTGGGTCGGTGACGCGCCGGTGCTGACCGACGACTACGCGCCGGTCGACCAGCTGCTCACGACGCGCGCGGGCGCCTGACCCGCCGCCCACGCCGTCGGGTGCGGGACCAGGCGCCGACGATCGCCGCGCGCAGCGCCCCGGGGCGGAACGCGTCGCCGCGTCGGACGGGGTCCTGTGGTCGATGGGATCGACGGTGGTCGCTCATGGGGGCCTCCTGAGGTCTCGTCCGACACGTACCCGGTGGCGCCTGCGGCATGCGGACGACCCCGGGCTGTCGGCTCAACCCGGGGACGTCCTGGTGCCAGGCTGTACCCGGCGGGCCGGTCCCGCAGGCCGAAAGGAGCCGTCGTGGCCCTCAGGCGGCGGCTTCGCCCACCTCGCGCCGCAGCCGCGCCAGCAGGTTCGACAGCCGTCTCGACACCTGCATCTGGCTGATGCCGAGCCGGGTCGCGATCTCGCGCTGCGGCAGCTCGTCGACGAACCGCCAGGCGAGCAGACGTCGGTCGTCCTCGCTCAGGTTGTCCCGGAGCGAGCGGACGGTCAGCCAGGCCTCGACGCGGGCGTAGCCGGCGTCGTCGAGCGCACCCGCGCCCAGCTCGTCGTCGATCCGGTCGCTGGTGAAGCAGCTGCTCGCCGCCATCGCCTCACGGACGTCGGCGAGCGGCACGCCGAGGCGGGCGGCGAGGGTCTCGGGCGCGACAGGTCCCGCGCTCGTCTCCCCGGCGATCTGCGCCTGCAGCTCCTGCAGCCGCCGGGGCGGACGCACGCTCCAGGCGAAGTCGCGGAAGTAGCGCTTGATCTCGCCGCGGATCGTGCTCGCGGCGAACGGCGCGAACGCGCCGACGCCGGCGTCGAAGCGTTCGGCGGCCTTCACGAGGGCGAGGCGAGCGACCTGGAGCAGGTCGTCGTCCTCCACGCCGCGGCCGCGGTAGCCGCGGGCCAGTCGTGCGGCGAGGTCGAGGTGCTCGGTGACGAGCGGGTTGCAGTCAGCCATGTCGGTCCCCCCAAGGACGGGTGACGAAGTGGCTGCTGCTGAACCGCCCCCACTGTCACCCCCTGGCGAGCGCGCCGCAACTCGGCGCGGTTCGTCCGGCAGGCGCCGGGGTACGCCGTGGGTCGTGGAC
>NZ_LUNF01000073.1:0-18350 GCF_001626145.1 Aeromicrobium sp. REDSEA-S32_B7 | reverse complement strand
CGGCATCACGGCCCGCGGCACGGCCGAGGGCTGGGCGGGCGCGGGCGCCGGTGCCGACGGCGTGCTCGGCTACGATGACGGCGTCTTCCGGCTGAGCGGGTCCGGGGGAGCGGCCTGGGGCCTGGGCGGCAAGCTCGGGCTCGACCTCGAGGTCGACGTGCCGGAGCTCGTGGAGTCGCTCGACAGCGGTGTCACCGCGCTGACGGAGCTGTTCCCATGACGACCTGCGTGACCACCCCCGTGACCGCTCGAGGAGAGGACCGGCCGTGGCCCAGCTGCCCATCGACCTGACGTTGAGGCTGCCCGACCCCGGGTGGCTCGTGGCCGACCCCGCCGAGCTCGGCCTCCCCGGGGCGGCGTTCGCGGCGACCCGGCCCGAGCCCGGCGCCGTCTTCGCGCCCCTGCTGACCGTCTCGGGCGGGCTGCGCGACGCCACCGAGGACGTGGCCGTGGTGGCCGAGGAGTCCCTGGCCGTGTTCGCCGAGCAGGTCGCGGACGCCGAGGTCGTCAACCGCGTGATGTCGGGGACGCCGACCGCGCCCGGGGTCTCCCAGGTGCTCGCCGGCCGGGCGCCGCTGCAGGGTCGCCAGCGTGAGGTTCGCCAGGCGCAGGTCGTGGCGACGGCCCCCACGCGGGACGGCGACCGTCGCGCGGTGGTCGTCTTCACGCTCACCTGTCTCGCAGAGCAGCTCGGCACCCTCGGCCCGCAGCTGCAGACGTTCGTGGCCTCGGCGCGTCCCGAGGGCGCCTGAGCGGTCGCGGCCCGCGCGTCAGCCGGGCGGAAGCACGCCGGTCAGCCAGAGCACCAGGACCACCAGGCCGCCGACGAGGAGTCCGCCGACCGCGATGCCGGCGAAGACCAGACCGACCAGCTCGGCACCGCCACGCACGACGCGCAGGCCGACCTGCTGGGCCGCGAGGGTGACGAGCTCGCGTCCCTCCTGGGGGGCGAAACGCAGGTCGGCGACCTTGACCGGCATCCCGTGCTCGTCGAGCCCCCAGACCTTCTCGACCCCGAGTGCGATCGTGCGTCCCCGCTGGACCGACGCGGAGCCGGCCAGTGCCGGCGCACCCGCGACCCAGTCGACGCGGCGCACGACGTCGGTGACGGCGACACCGTCGCCCCGGGGGCGCACCTCGTGGATCACCGTCCGCTCGATGCCAGCCGCCCCGAGGACCGTCCGCCAGCGACGGTCGGCGAGGTCGAGGCGCAGGTCGAAGCCGTCGTCGACGACGTCCACGACGTACGGCGTGTCCTCCACCGCGTCGCGGACGGCCTGCAGGAGGAGGTCCATGGCGGGGGTCATGCGCGGCTCCGGCTCATGGGGCCGATCCTAGGACGCGGCGCGCACCGAGGCGGTCTGCCACCACGAGACGACCCGGTCCACGACCACGCCCGGGTGCTTGACCCAGCGGACGTGGTCGGTGCTCCCGCCGTCGGGGACGGCGTCGCGCGTGTAGACCCAGCGGGTCACGGACGCGGGGTCCAGGAACTGCTCGAGGAAGCGCTTGTTGGCGGCGGAGACGGCGTACGCGTCGCCCTGCAGGTGCACGACGAGCGTCGGAGCGGTGACCGGGCCGCTCACGTCGAAGGGCGGGCGACCGGTGCGGACGAAACGTGCCCACTCCCGCATGAGCGTGCGGGCACCCGGCGCACCGAAGGCGGGCTTCGGCAGGTGGCCGAGGCCCTGCGTCAGCAGCGGGATCGTCGAGGCGAAGGCCAGCATGGGCAGACCGCCGTAGGGGTAGAAGCGGTGGTGGGGGGTGGAGGCTCCCACCATCACGAGCCCGTCGGCGTGCACCGCGGTGTCGTCCCGCTGCTGGAGCCCGACCGCCAGCTGTGCGCCGAGGCTGTGGCCGAGCACCAGCACCGGACGCCCCGGCTCGGCGCTGCGCGCGGACCGGACGGCGTCGGCGAGGTCGTCGATCTCGTCGGCGTAGGACCAGTCGCTCGCGCGCGAGGCCGTCGGGCCGTCGGGCTCGAACCCGCGCCGGCCCAGTGCCTGCGCCGACCAGCCGACGTCCTCGAACGCCGCGACGAGCGGACGGTAGAAGCGCGACGGCACCGCCATGGCGGGGGACACGAGCACGTGCGGGTTCACGTCGACCATGGTCCCGTAGAGGTGTCGCGGCGCGGCGGAGGGGTCAGGCCGGCATCGCGGCGACCGGGTCGGTCGTCGGGGCCGGCGAGCCGCCGTCGGGCTCGACCGTCACCGCGAAGGCGTCGCTGCCCGCGATGTCCTGCGCGTAGATCATGCCGGCACCGTTGCCGAGCACGCCGAGGGAGCGCGGCACGCCGTCGTGCATCGCCCACACCTGGTAGACGTGGCCGTCGTCGAGCGGCTTGAGGTCGGAGCCCATCACGACGGCGGCGTCGTGCGAGGGCGAGGCGACGACGCGCATCGTGCCGCCCGTGCGGACCTTCCCGTCGAGCATGGTGGCGTCGCCCGCGACCATCACCGCGCTGATCCGCGCGCTGTCGGCCTGCAGGCTGTCGGCACGCTGGTGCTCGGAGACGTAGCCGCCGATCGCACCGGCCGCCACGAGGACGGAGGCGGCGACCAGCAGGCGCGGGCCGGCACGGCGGATCCGGCCATGCTGCGCCAGCGTCGTGACGACCGGACGCTCCTGCGCGGTCGCGCTGACCTCGGCCAGCAGACGCGCACGCAGCGCCGGCGGAGGCGTGTCGGCCTCGGCCTCGGCGAGGCGCAGTGCCGTGAGGTGGAAGCCGCGCAGCTCCTGGCGGCACTCCGCGCACTGATCGAGGTGGCCCTCGAACCGGGCCCGCTCGTGCGGGTCGAGCGCGTCGAGCGCGTAGGGCGCGGCGAGGGTGTGCAGATCGTGCGTCATGAGACCTCCACTCCCATGCAGTCACGCAGACGGACGAGTCCGTCGCGCATGCGCGTCTTGACGGTGGCGGGGTTGGCGCCGAGCACCTGCGCGACCTCGGCGTAGGTGTATCCCTGGTAGTAGGCGAGGTTGACGGCCTCGCGCTGCAGCTCGGTCAGGCCCTCGAGGCAGCGGCGTACCTGCTCGTGCTCGAGGCGGATGGTCACGGTCTCCAGCACCTGGTCGTGGTCGACGCCGGGCGACCAGTCGTAGCTGTTCTCCCGGTTCGTGGCCGCCTGGTCGTGACGGACCGCATCGACGGCGCGACGGTGGGCGAGCGTGAGCACCCAGCTCTTGGCGGTGCCGCGTGCCGGGTCGAACCGCGCCGCGGTCTGCCAGACCTGGAGGAACACCTCCTGGGCGACCTCCTCGGCCCGGGCGGGGTCGCGGATGACGCGACGGGCCATGCCGAACACGGTCGCACCGAGGACGTCGTAGAGTGCCGCGAACGCGGCCTCGTCGCCTCGAGCGACACGGACGAGCAGGTCGTCGGGGTCGACCGCCTGAGCGGTCTCCGGAACCGCGGCCAGGCGATCGGCTGCTGACTGGCTCATGCGCGACTCCTTCCCGAACAAGCTTCTACGGGCCATTCGCGGCTGCCTCCGGGGTGGATGGGTCGAGCGGGGAAGAGTTCTCGGTCACATCCTAGGGAGAGCCCCCCACGCTCCGGCTGCAGCCTCAGGGCCCCTGTGTCACGGTGGTCTGATGAGCGAGGAACCGCGCGAGCCGCGGCTGGACGCGATCCACGTGCCGGACCGGCCACGAGCCGTGGTGCTCGTGCTGCACGGCGGTCAGCAGCGCAGCACCCAGCCGGTACGCAACCGCAACGCGAGCTGGTGGCGCATGCTGCTCGTCGCCAAGGCGCTGCGGCCGACCGCCCGCCGCGAGCACCTGGCGGTGCACCTGCTGCAGCACCGCGTACGGGGCTGGAACGACGACCACGACCCGTCCCCGGTGCGCGACGCGCGGTGGGCGCTGGACCGGCTGCGCGAGCAGCACGGCGCCCTGCCGGTCGTGCTCGTGGGGCACTCGATGGGTGGCCGCACCGCGTGCCGCACGGCGGACGACCGCTCGGTCGTCGGCGTCGTCGGCCTGGCGCCGTGGCTGCCGGCCGGCGAGCCGCACCGCGCCCTCGCGGGCCGCGCGCTGCACGTGCTCCACGGACCGCAGGACCGGTGGACCTCCGCCGCCCTGAGCCGGACCTTCGTCGAGCGCTGCCGCCCGATCGCGACCGAGGCGACGTGGACGGCCCTGCCCGGCGCGGGGCACTACATGCTGCGCCAGGTGTCGACGTGGAACGGCTTCGTGGAAGACTCGACCCTGCGGATCCTGGGCGCCGACGCCCGGGACCCCCGCGACACCGACGAGCCGACCAGAGGACCAGCCTGACGTGACCGACACGATCGCCTACGGCGTCGCCCTGCTGGCGCTGCTGGTGGCCGTGTTCGCGGCGACGCACACCGTGCGGGACGCACCGTTCGGCAACCCGTTGTTCTATGCGGTGTCGGTCCTGGAGATCGTGCTGGTGGTGGCCATGGTCGGCGGCTTCGTGGCGCTCGCGCAGACCGACCGCGACGTGTCGGGCGGGCTGTACGTGTCGTACTGGCTGACGGTGGTGGTCCTCCCGCCGGCCGCCGTCCTGTGGGGAATCGCCGAGAAGAGCCGGTGGGGCACGGGGGTCGTCGTCGTCGCACTGCTCACCGTCGCCGCGCTGATGGTGCGGCTGCTGGGGATCTGGAAGGGCACCTATGTCTGAGCGCACCTCACCCGACCGCACGCCCTCGGACGCGAGCCAGGGCGGCCGGACCTCGACCGGTCCGGGCCGGGCGCTCGTGGCCGTCTACGCCGTCTTCGCCATCGCGGCGACGGCCCGCTCGCTCTACCAGCTGGTCGTGAAGGCCGACGAGGCTCCCGTCGCGTACGCGCTGTCGGCGCTCGCGGGCGTGGTGTACGTCGTCGCGACCTTCGCCCTCGGCACGGACCGGCACCGGCTGGCGGTGGGAGCCGTCCTGTTCGAGCTGGTGGGCGTGCTCGGCGTCGGCCTGCTGACGCTCCTGGACGGCGAGCTGTTCCCGGATGCCACCGTGTGGTCGGACTTCGGCGCCGGGTACGGCTACGTCCCGCTCGTGCTGCCGTTCGTCGGGCTGTGGTGGCTGCGTCGCACCCGCGGCCGCGCCTGAGCCGTCAGCGCCAGGCGGGGGAGAGGCGGACGACCTCGCCCACCACCGTGACGGCGGGCGAGCCCACCCCGACCTCGACGCAGCGCTCGGCGATCGTGGCCAGGGTGCCCACGGTGACCCGCTGGTCGGGCGAGCAGCCGCGCTCCACGACCGCGACCGGCGAGGTCTCGGGATGTCCGGCGGCGACGAGCGTCGCGGCGCTCTGGGCGAGCCGGCGTACGCCCATGAGCATGACGATGGTGTGGTCCGGCGATGCGGGGAGGTCACCGAGCTCGTCGTGCGCGGTGACGACGCTGAAGCCCGTCGCGACGCCGCGGTGGGTCACGGGGATGCCGGCCGCCGCCGGGACGGCGATGGCGCTCGTGACGCCGGGGACGACCTCCACGGGCACCCCGGCCGCCTCGCACGCCTGACGCTCCTCGCCGCCGCGGCCCAGCACGTACGGGTCGCCGCCCTTGAGCCGGACGACGAGCTTGCCGGCCAGGGCGCGGTCGACCAGGATCCGGTTGATCTCGTCCTGCGGGACAGGGTGGTGGTCGGGCAGCTTGCCGACGTCGACCACCTCCACGTCCGGGGCGAGCTCGTCGAGCGCGTCGAGGGGTGCAAGTCGGTCGACGACGACCACGTCGGCCTCGGCCAGCAGGCGTCGGCCGCGCGTGGTGAGCAGGTCTGCGTCGCCCGGCCCGCCGCCCACGAGGGCGACCGAGCCCTCCGGGTGGTGGGTCCGGTGCCGCAGCGGGAGGTCGCCGGACTGCAGCGCCGTCGCGACGGCGTCGCGCAGCACCGACGCCCGGCGCGCGTCGCCACCCCCGCTCACCGCCACGTGCACGTCGTCGACGGAGGCCACCGCCGGCATCCACGCCGTCGCGTGGTCGGGGTCGCCGCCCTTGAGGCACCACACCCTGGCCTGCTCGGCGTCGGCCGCCACCAGGTCGTCGACCGGGCTGTCGGTGGCGGTCTGCACCAGCCAGGCGCCGTCGAGGTCGCCGGTGCGGTACCCGCGCTCGACCCAGGTGAGGCGGCCGAGGTCGGCGAGCTCGCGGATGCGGGCGCTGACCTCGGGTGCGACGACCACGACGTCGGCATCGGCGCCCAGCAGGGCGTGGACGCGGCGCGAGGCCACCGTGCCGCCACCGACCACCACGACGCGGCGGCCCTCCGGACGCAGGGTGAGGGGGAGAGGCACGCTCAGACCGTAGCGGTCGCGAGCAGCGCGTCGCCGACCATGCCCGCGGCCAGGGTCGTGCCGTCCTGCGCGTCGACGAGGAGGAACGACCCGCCCGCCCGGGCGTGCAGGTACTCCTCGGCCGCGATGGGCGAGGCCAGGCGCAGGGTGACGTGCCCGATGTCGTTGAGCTCGAGGGAGTCAGCGGGCTCGAGCGTGGCCGCGTCGAGGTCGAGACGACCCTTGATCTCGGTGACCATGGCCTGCACGGTTCGGGTGCCGTGCTTCAGCAGCACCTTCGTGCGGCCGGCCAGGCGGTGGTCGGCGAGCCAGGCGACCGTGCCCTCGACGTCCTGCGTGACGGCCGGGACGCTGCGGGAGGTGACGATGAGGTCGCCGCGGGAGATGTCCACGTCGTCGGTCAGGCGCAGCGTGACCGACTGCGGCGCGAACGCCACGTCGAGCTCGCCGTCGGCGGTGTCGATGCCGGCGACGGTGCTGGTCCGCCCGCTCGGCAGGACCGTGACGGCGTCGCCCGGGCGCACGAGGCCCGACGCGACCTGGCCCGCGTAGCCGCGGTAGTCGCGGTGCTCGTCGCCGCCGGCGGCCTGCGGACGGATCACCAGCTGCACGGGGAAGCGCAGCGGCTCGGAGTGCGGCTCGCCTGCCGGCTCGAGCGTCTCGAGGAACGACAGCACGCTCGGCCCGTCGTACCACGGCGTCCGCGCGGAGGACTCCACGACGTTGTCGCCGTCGAGGGCCGACACGGGGATCGTGGTGACGTCGGTCAGCCCGAGCGACGTGGCGACGGCGAGCACCTCGGCCGCGACCCGGTCGTACGTGGCCTCGTCGAAGTCGACGAGGTCGATCTTGTTGACGACGACCACGACGTGCGGCACCCGCAGCAGCGAGGCGACGGCCAGGTGGCGGCGCGTCTGCTCCTGCACGCCCTTGCGGGCGTCGACGAGCAGCACGATGACGTCGGCCGTGCTGGCGCCGGTGACGGTGTTGCGCGTGTACTGCACGTGGCCGGGGCAGTCGGCGAGGATGAACGACCGCTCGGCGGTCGCGAAGTAGCGGTAGGCGACGTCGATCGTGATGCCCTGCTCGCGCTCGGACCGCAGTCCGTCGGTGAGCAGCGCGAGGTCGGCCGACGCGAGCCCGCGGTCGCGGCTGACCCGCTCGACCGCGTCGAACTGGTCGGCCAGCACCGACTTGGAGTCGTAGAGCAGCCGGCCGACGAGGGTGGACTTGCCGTCGTCGACGGAGCCGGCCGTCGCCAGCCGGAGGACGGTCTTCGTGGGCGAGGTGGTGGTGGCCATCAGAAGTAGCCCTCCTTCTTCCGGTCCTCCATGGCGGCCTCGGACGCACGGTCGTCGGCGCGGGTGGCGCCGCGCTCGGTCAGCCGCGTGGCGGCCACCTCGACGACGACGTCCTCGACCGTCGCGGCGTCGCTCTCGACCGCGCCGGTGCACGACATGTCGCCGACCGTGCGGTAGCGGACCAGCCGACGCTCGACGGACTCGCCGGGACGCGGCTGGGAGACGTCGGTGACCGCCACGAGCATGCCGTCGCGCTCGAACACGTCACGCTCGTGCGCGTAGTACAGCGGGGGGAGCTCGATGCCCTCGGCGGCGATGTACTGCCACACGTCGAGCTCGGTCCAGTTGCTCAGCGGGAAGACCCGCACGTGCTCGCCGGGACGGTGCCGACCGTTGTAGAGGTTCCACAGCTCAGGGCGCTGGTTGCGCGGGTCCCACTGGCCGAACTCGTCGCGCAGGCTGAACACGCGCTCCTTGGCGCGGGCCTTCTCCTCGTCGCGTCGACCGCCACCGAAGACGGCGTCGAACTTGTGGTCGGTGATGCCGTCGAGCAGCGGCTGGGTCTGCAGCTGGTTGCGCGTGCCGTCGCTGCGCTCACGCAGGCGGCCGTCGTCGAGGTAGTCCTGCACCGAGGCCACGACGAGCCGCAGGCCGAGGCGCTCGACGGTCGCGTCGCGGAACGCGAGCACCTCGGGGAAGTTGTGCCCGGTGTCGACGTGCATGACGGGGAAGGGCACGGGCGCGGGCCAGAAGGCCTTCGTCGCCAGGTGCAGCATCACCACGGAGTCCTTGCCGCCGGAGAACAGGAGCACGGGGCGCTCGAACTCGGCCGCGACCTCGCGGATGATGTGGATGGCCTCCGACTCCAGCCAGGCGAGCTGGTCGAGCCGGTAGGTCGGGCGCTCGGCGGTGCCGGGCGCGTCGTCGACGACGGTCATGCGTTCCTTCTCGTTCGGGGTGAGGGTCTCGCTCACGTGTGCAGGCCGCACTCGGTCTTGTCCAGACCGGCCCAGCGACCTGCACGGGGGTCCTCGCCGGGTGCGACGCGGCGGGTGCACGGCGCGCAGCCGATCGACGGGTAGCCGTCCTTCACGAGCGGGTTGACGACGACGTCGTGCTCCTCCGCGTAGGCGAGCAGCTCGTCGAAGGTCCAGGCGGCGAGCGGGTTGACCTTGACCAGGCCGTTCTTCTCATCCCACGTCACGAGGGGCGTGTCGGCGCGGGTCGGGCCCTCGTCGCGGCGCACGCCGGTGATCCACACCTCGTAGCCGGCGAGCGTGCGGGTGAGCGGCTCGACCTTGCGCAGGTGGCAGCAGAGGCCGGGGTCGCGGGCGAAGAGGTCCTTGCCGTGCTGCGCGTCCTGCTCCGCGACGGTCTGCCGGGGCATCACGTCGACGATGGTGAGTTCCATGGAGGACTCGACGGCGTCACGCGTGCCGATGGTCTCGGCGAAGTGGTAGCCGGTCTCGAGGAAGAGCGTGTCGACCCAGGGCAGGTGTCGTGCGACGACGTGGGGGAGGACGGCGTCGGCCATCGAGCACGCGACCGCCGTGCGGTAGCCGAACTCCTCCGCGACCCAGGCCAGCACCTCGTCCGTGCTCGCGTCGGCGAGGCGGACGGCGGCCTCCTCGGCGACGGCGCGCAGCGTGTCCGCGTCGCGGCGGGGTCCGAGGACCGCGTCGCGGGTGCGGTGGTGCTCCTCGCGCGCGGCATCGTGCGCGAGCTGGCGGTCCCGGCGCTCCGCGAGCGTCAGGCCGGAGGTGGGCGAGGTCTCGGGCATGGTTCAAGCCTAGGCGGGCATCCCGAGGAATGGGCACGGCAGTCGCATGGTCGCGACCAGGTAGAGCGTGCCCGCGGCGAGCAGGGCGGCCTCGAGCCCGAGCACGGCCAGCAGGCCGCCGGCGACGAGGCCGCCGAACGGCATCAGCGCCCACGCGACGGCGGTCGACAGCGACCCGACCCGACCGACGAGGGCGCGCGGGATGCGCTCGTAGAACACGGCGCCGACAATCGGGTTCAGGAACCCGGAGGCGAGCCCCGCGACCGCCATGACGACGACGGGCCACGTCGTCGACCCCGTCCACGCGAGCACGGCGAACCGGGGGAGGCCGCAGACCAGGAACGCCGTCACGTACACGGCGAAGCGGGGCATCCGCTGCGCCCACGCGGCCGCCAGCAGCGACCCGACGAGCGACGTCCCGGCCATCACCGCCAGCAGCAGTCCGACGGCCGCGACACCGGCACCGCTCGTCTCGGCCCACACCGGCAGCAGCACTGCCGTCAGGCCGACGTCGAGCAGGTTGGTGACGGCGATCATCGACGTCAGCGCCAGGATGACGGGATCGCCGCGCAGGAAGGCCCACCCCTCCCGCAGACGCCGGGCGTAGCGCTCGGGGCGGGCCGTCGTCACGGTCGCGGGGAGCAGGCCGGCCGTGCCGAGGCCGAGGACCACGGCGGCCAGGGCGAGCCCGGCCGCGTTGGCCACCAGCGCGTCGGCGGCGCCCACGACGGCGACGAGGAGCGCCGCGAGCGCCGCGCCCACCAGCCCCGCGGTCCGCTCCACCCCCGACGAGAGCCCCGTGACCCGCTCGAGCGGCACGTCCGCGACCTCGGCGACCGTCGGCGCCAGGCTGCGGCGGGCCGCGTCGGCCGGCCCACGCAGCGCACCCGTGAGCGCCACCAGCAGGAGGAGGAGCGGGAACGGCAGGGCACCGAGGTGGTGGAGCACGGGCACGGCGCACACCACCGCTGCGCTGGCCGCGTCGCAGACGACTGCGACCCGACGGGCTCCGAGGTGGTCGATCACGGGCCCGGCCAGCACCTTCGCGACCACGAGGGGCGCGAGCTCCCCAGCCACGGGACGGCCACGGTCGCCAGCCGCGTGCCGGTGAGGGCGAGCCCGTCCGCGACGAGCCACGCGGCGAGCAACCGGCCGTGCCTCATGCGTCGGTCACGCTGCCCGGCCACGGGTTCGCGTGGACGCGCACGCTGAAGGGTCGCGCGTCGGGGTGGTCGTCGTCCTCCACGGCCGTCAGGAGGTCCACGAGCTGCTCGGTGAGCGCGCGGGCCTGCTCCGGTCGCAGCCGCCGCACCCAGTCGCTCAGGGTCGAGGCGGCGCGCCACTCCTCGGGCAGCAGCGGGTACTCCTCGACGGCCCGCTGGAGCTGCTCGGCGTGCACGACCGCGACGGCCTGGCCGAACGCGTCGACCGCGGCGAGCTCGTCGGCGTCGCGGGGCGCGCTCGTCGACGTCGAGCGGTGCACGGCACGCCACCAGCGGGTCCGGGCGTCGCCGTCGCCCTCGGCCTCCTCGACGAACCCGTGCGCGGCGAGCTGCCGCAGGTGGTACGACGTCGCCCCCGAGGAGGTGCCGGTCCGGGCGGCCAGGCTGGTGGCCGTCGACGGTCCGTCGATGCGCAGCAGGCCCAGCAGCCGGAGCCGCAGGGGATGGCTCAGTGCGCGCAGGGCGTGGGCGGAGGGGACGACGACGGGCTCGGTCACCCGGCCAGCGTAGATCGCCAAGAGAGCTTTGCAAAGAGTTCTTGGCGAGATCGAGAGCGTCGTGACGGGTGGGCAACGGTGCGTCGTGCTCGTAGGGTCGGGACATGGCCCGCTACCTCGAGATCCACCCGCAGAACCCGCAGAGCCGCGCGGTCGAGCAGGCGACGTCGATCCTGCGCGACGGCGGCCTCGTCGCCTACCCGACGGATTCCGGCTATGCGCTGGGTGCCGCTCCCGGCAACCAGGAGGCCCTCGACCGGATCCGCAGCATCCGCCGGCTCGACGACAAGCACCACTTCACCCTCGTCTGCAAGGACTTCGCGCAGCTCGGGCAGCTCGTGCACCTGGACAACGCGATCTTCCGCGCCGTCAAGAACGCCACGCCGGGCCCGTACACGTTCATCCTGCCCGGCACGCGCGAGGTCCCGCGTCGGCTGCTGCACCCGAAGAAGAAGACCGTGGGCGTGCGCATCCCCGACCACGTCGTGGTCCGGGCGCTGCTCGACTCGCTCGGCGAGCCGATCCTGTCGAGCACGCTGATCCTGCCGGGCGAGACGGAGCCGATGACGGAGGGCTGGCTGGTCAAGGAGGAGCTCGACCACCTCGTCGATGCTGTCGTCGAGTCCGGCGACGTCGTGGCCGAGCCGACCACCGTCGTGGACTTCGTCGACGGCGTGCCCGAGGTCGTGCGCGAGGGCGCGGGCGACCCGGACCGCTTCCGGTGAGCGCGTCCGACGATCGGGGGGCGACCTTCGTCCTGGTGCCCGGCGCCGGGGGCTCGCCCTGGTTCTGGAGCCGCGTGGTCCCGCTCCTCGAGGCTGCGGGACACCGGGCGGTCGCGGTGGACCTCCCCGGGGACGACCCCGCCGTCGACCTGCAGGGCTACGTCGACCGCGTGGTGGACGCCGTGCGGACCGCGCGCGGCGACGGCCGAGTGGTGCTGGTCGGTCAGTCCTTCGGCGGTTTCAGCGCGTCGGCAGCGGCTCTCGTGGAGCCCGTCGACCTCCTCGTGCTGCTGAACGCGATGGTCCCGCGGCCGGGTGAGTCGGGCGCGCAGTGGTGGCGTGCCGTCGGGCAGGCCGCAGCCCGGCGCGACGCCGAGGCCGCGGCCGGACGCGACCCGTCGCGCCCGTTCGACGTGCTCGAGGTCTTCTTCCACGACGCTCCCGAGGACGTGCTGGCCGAGGCCGCGGAGCACGACCGCCAGCAGACCGACCTCGCATTCGGCTCCTCGTGGCCAGGTGAGAGCTGGCCCGACGTGCCGACCCACGTGCTCGTCGCCGACGACGACCGGCTCTTCCCGCCGACCCTGCAAGGCCAGGTGGCGCGCGAGCGACTCGGCCTCGAGGCGACGTCGGTGCCGGGCGGGCACCTGAACGCCCTGACCCGTCCGCGGGAGCTCGTGGACGCGCTGGTGGCCTGTCTCAGCGCCGCCGCGCCGAGCTGAGGACGAGCGGCGCCGTCGCGGCCAGCAGGACCGCGAGCAGGAGCATGGCCGGGGTCCCGGGCAGCCACGAGAGCAGCAGCGTCCCGAGGTAGGGGGCGGCGAAGCCGAGGTACGTCAGGCTGTAGAAGACGGCGGTCACCGTGGCCAGGTCGGCCGGCTGCGCCACCTCCTCGACCGTCGCCAGCCCGGCGACGAGGATCCAGCCGTACGCGGCTCCGAGCCCGACGGCCGCGAGGACGGTGAGCGCGCCCCACCCGGTCAGCGAGGCGAGCGTGGCGACGAGGAAGCCGACGACGCCGGCACCCACCCCCAGGAGGACCGTGGTGCGCGGGGAGCGGCGGCGACCGAGGGGCTGGACGAGGACGCCGGTCCAGAGCGTCAGTGCCACGAGCGCGCCGCCGACGGCGACGTTGGGGCCGGGGACGGGCGCGACCTGCGGCACCGTCGCGAACGCCAGCGTCGCGCACCCGAACACCCAGGGCGCGGTGAACAGCGTGCGTCGCACGAAGGCCGGGCAGCGCAGCGCCTGCGCGACACGCCCCGTCTCGGCGTCGAGCGTGTCGTGGTGCGCACGCACCGGCTCGGGTGCGTTCCAGGCGAACACGGCGACGAGCACCGTGAGGACGAGGTGCGGGACGTAGGGCAGCAGCAGGGGGAGCGGCAGCCACTGGGCCATCAACCCCGTGACGAGCGGGCCGGTGCCGAAGCCGGCCGACAGGGCGATCGCCGCGCGTCGTGCGCCCGTGCCGGCCGGTCCGGTCGAGAGCTCCTTGACCCAGGCGGTCCCGGGCGCGAACGCCGCACCCGACGCAATGCCGGCGAGCAGACGACCCAGCAGGAGCAGCAGGAGGCTGTGGCCGCCGAGCAGCAGCACCACGGTGGCGACGAACGAGAGCACGAGCACCGGCCGCATGACGCGGCGTCGGCCGAGCCGGTCCGAGACGGGCGCGACGAGCAGCAGCGTCGGGATGAGACCGACGGCGTACGCCCCGAACAGCAGCGTGACCTCCGCGGCGGTCGCGCCGTCCTCGACGCGGTAGACGGGCAGCAGCGCCGCGAACTGGTTGGCGCCCCAGCCGACGGCGAAGAGCGACAGCGCCGGCGCCGGCCACGACCGGGAGGCACGCTGGACGGGTCCGGGAGGCAGCACGCGCCCACTGTAGGAGCGGGCGCCCCCTACCGCCCGCGGTGGTCGACGCGTGACATGCGCGCCCCGCGCCGCTCGACCTGCACGTGCGGACTGAGCTGCATGAGCCGCAGCGCGACGAAGCGGTGGGGACGGAAGGGCTCGAGCACGAAGGCGACCTCGTCGTCGTGCTCGAGCCGGCGCCCGAGCAGGGCCGTGCCGACCGTGCTGGCGAGGTGGTAGTCCCCGAAGGGGACGGCGTCGGTGTCGCCGAACGCGCGCGAGCCGACCTCGGCAGCCGTCCAGACGCCGATGCCGGGGATGCTGCGCAGCCCGCGGTAGGCGCCGAGGAGGTCGTGCGGGCCGAGCCGCTCGAGCGCGTCGGCCATCCGGGTGGCGACCTGCGCCGTGCGGTAGCGCTTCGGGTCGACGCCGCAGTGGTGCCACGACCACGAGGGCAGCGCCGCCCAGGCGGCACCCGTGAGCGGGACGCGCATGCCCGCGGGCGCCGGACCGGGCGCGGGCTCCCCGTGCCGGTGCAGCAGCTGGCGCCACGACAGGAACGCGTCGGCGCCGAGCACCTTCTGCTCGATGATCGCGGGGACCAGCGCACCGACGACGTCGCCGGTGGACGGCACCCGGAGCCCCGGGAAGCGCCGTCGCGCGTCAGCCACGACCGGGTGGGCGAGCGGCAGGTCGTCGACCGGCCGCCCGACGAGCCGGGGCAGCATCTCGGCCTGGTGCTCCGCGCCGGGGCCCCACGCCTGCAGGTGGACGGCCGTGGGTCCGACCTGGCGCAGCAGCGTGGTGGCGGGGCCGTCGGGGGTCCGCACGACGCGCCAGTGGTCGTCGCCGATGCGTCGGTACGCCGGGTCGGCAGGGCCGCGACGCAGGGTCGAGAGCGTGCGGCGCAGGTCGAGCGGCGCGCCGTCGTCGTGCGTGCGCTGCGCGTCGGGCTCCCTCGCACCGGGCTCAGCCACGGGGCGCCCGCCGCTGCCACCAGCGTCGTCGGGGCGGCGGGGGAGCGGTGCGCGCGGCGGCCCGGGCGCGCAGCTTGCCCGCCTCCACCTCGCCCGCCTGAGGGATCAGCGCCCATGAAACACCCGATTAAGCTCGCCGTGACCGCTTTTACGGCGCTCCTCCTCACCGCGAGCGCCGCAGCCCAGCAGCAGGACGCGAAGGCCGACGGCAAGGCCTTTGCCGAGAGCCTGCGCGGCGAGGCCCAGCAGGCGGCACAGCAACAGCCGAACACTGCGACCCTCCCCAACTACGATCGCAACGCGGTCCGGGGGATCGAGACGCTCGCGCAGGATCCCGACCGGATCGAGGGCAATGCGGCGGCAGTGGCGAGCGGCCACCAGGGTTACCGCGCGATGCGCGACAGTGTGGCCAACCGCGCGCGTTTCGATCCGGGCGAGATCGAGGACGTCATTGCGCGCAGCCTCGCGATCAACGAGAGCCCGCTCGACTACACCAGCGGCATGGCGATCGCCGGGGGCCAGGGCTCCTGCGTCCCGCTGCCTCCCGGATCGGGCTCGGCCGGGACCTACACCGCGACCTGCAACACCGGCACTCGGATCGACCAGTCGGCGGGCCAGTGCGCGGTGCCGCTGGCAACGACAGTGAGCCAGCTTCCGCAGTACCACTACCTGTGCAACCGGTTCGGCGACTTCAACGGCTCCGGCGAGCCCGAGTGCGCCGGGTTCGACGGCTATTCCTGCCGCGTGACGGGACGGCGCGACACCTGCCTGCAGTGGAGTTCCTCGGGCGGACGTCCGTGGTGTTCCGAGCCGGGCGACCCGATCACCGAATTGACCTGCGACGAGCAAGTCCCGGGGCAGACACCCTACATGGTCACTACTGCGACCACGGTCACGACGACCCCCGACGAGAGCCAGTGCTCAGGCTTTGCCGACAATGGCGACTGCACGCTCGATACCGAGATCTGCACCGATGCCGATCCGCAGACCCGAATCGTGAACGGCGTCTCGGTCACACGACCGTGCTGGGAATGGCAGCGCAGCTACACCTGTACCTCGCGCGAAACGGCGACCGACTGCTCGGACATCGAAAGCCAGGGCACCTGCCGTTTCTTGCGCGAGGAATGTCTCACCGATGAGGTCCCATGCGAGACCTGGGAGCGCATCTACGAATGCCCACTCCCGGCAACAGACAGCACCACGCAGTATGTCTGCGACGGCGATGTCTATTGCATCGATGGCAGCTGCGAGACGATCGAGCGCACCGCGAACGACGAGTTCAAGGATGCCGCGGTCGCATTGCATGCAATGGACGAAGCGCGCGGACAGTTCGACCCGAATACGCTGACGCTGTTCCGCGGCACGCGCAACACCTGCTCGTCCAAGGTCTTCGGCGTGCTCAATTGTTGCAAGGGCAAGGGCTTTCCGCTCATTCCGGGCATCAGCCTTCTGGTCGCGCTTGGCTGTGATCGCGAGGAAGTGCTGCTCCACCAGCGCGATGCGCAGGGGCTGTGCGCCTATGTCGGGACCTACTGTTCGGACAAGTTCCTCGGCGTCTGCCTGACCAAGAAGAAGGTCTATTGCTGCTTCGAGAGCAAGCTCTCGCGGATCCTGCAGGAGCAGGGCCGCAAGCAGCTTCCCAAGCCCTGGGACAAGCCCAAGGAAGAACAGTGCGAGGGGTTCACCCTCGACGAGTTCGCCCGGCTCGATTTGAGCCGGATGGATTTCAGCGAGGTCTATGCCGAGTTCACCGATGCCGCGCGGCTGCCCGACGAACTCGAGACCAGCATCCTCATCCAGCAGAAGATCGACGACTATTACGCAAGGGGCGGCCAATGACCCATCTCTATCTCCTCACCGCTCTACTGCGAAGAGCGCAGGCTCGGCTACTGGTTCTACTGCGTCAAACCTGTGCCCGCGGAGGAACCGCAAGCGCCTGAAATCGAGCCGGTCGCGGCGACGCAGGAACTCGATGCGATCACCGCCGAGCTACGCGAGTTGAAGGCCCGCGCGATCGTCTATCCCACCGAAGCGAATGTGGCGGCCTATATCCGCCTCCAGCGCGCGCAGCTCGATCGCGCCTCGCTCTTCTCCGATGTCTGGCAGCGCGCGATCTGGCAGGACCCCGAACTCGACTACACGCTCGAGCGGCCGGTCGGCGCGCTCGCAAAGAAACAGTGGCAGGATGCCCGCAGCGCCGAGCGCGACAGCGTGATGGCGCGGCTCTCGCAGCGCTACGGCCTGTTCTATTTCTACAGCTCGACCTGCGCACCCTGCGAAGTGATGAGCCCGATCGTCAAGGGCGTCGCCGAGCGCTGGCGCATCACCGTGCGCGCGATCTCGACCGATGGCGGACCCTCGCGCCATTTCCCGGACTACAAGGTCGAGACCAACCAGCGCGCCAGGCTCGGCCTCGAAGGCAAGGCCACGCCGGCGCTCGTGCTGTGGGACAGCGTGACCAAGCGACCGATCCCGATCGAGCATGATCGCTTCCCCGCTTGCCGCCAACGTTGGCGACAGCATGGACCGCTTCATGGACGACATGGGCGCGGCGGCCAATGTCACGGGTCCGACCGCCTTCGAAGGCCAGTCGGCAGGCTATTACAGCCTCGGCAATGTCTGGACGCGCTTCCCCCAGAAGACGACTAGCATCGCCAATCTCCAGCTGCCGCGTGCCCGCGCTGGTTGCGGCGGTATCGATATCTTCGCCGGGTCCTTCTCCTTCATCAACGCAAGCGAGATGGTCGCGCTTCTGAAGGCGGTCGCGAACAACGCGGTCGGGTTCGCCTTCAGCCTCGCGATCGATACCGTTTGCCCCGAGTGCAACAAGATCATGCAGGAGTTCAGCCAGAAGGCGCAACTCATGAACAACCTCTCGATCAACTCCTGCGAAATGGCGCAGGGGCTGGTCGGCGGCCTGTGGCCCAAGGGTGATTTGGCCGACAAGGCGATCTGCGAAGCAATCGGCAATTCGGAAGGCATCTTCACCGACTATGCCGCGGCCAAGCACGGCTGCGGCACGCGCGGGCAGCGCTCCTCGACCAATGAAGGCGCCGGTGCCGATTACGCCGACGTCAATCCCGGCGTAGCCCGCAACTACACCTGGCACGTCCTCAAGAAGAGCGCCTTTTTCAACCCCGGTGGCACTTTCGACCGCGAGCTTGCCGAATACGCCATGACGCTCATCGGCACGGTGATCTACGTGCCGCCCAAGGACGATGAGGCAGGCAAGTTCGTGCCATTTGCAGGCGATGCGTCGTCCACCCTGGTGAGCGCGCTGCTCGACGGGACGCAGGGCCAGACGGTCAGGGTGTTCCGCTGCGACGAGACCGATCTTTGCCTCAATCCGACCTTCGAACAGATGAGCCTTGCCAACGCCAAGGCGATCCGCCCGCGCGTCGCGCTGCTGATCGGCAACATGGTCGATGCGATCCGCGCCGACACCGCGATCGGCAATGCCGAGAAGGAACTGCTGCAAGTAGCCTCGGTCCCCTTGTACAAGATCCTCACCGTCCAGGCCGCCTATGGGCGCGGCATGCCGACCGATGATCGCGACACGCTCGCCGAGATCGCCAGCATCGACCTCCTCTATGCGATCCTCGACCGGATCGTGTCCGAAGCCGGGCGCTCGATGGCAAGCTTCATCGCCGCCGACGAAGCCAAGCTCGCGATCTGGCGCGGCCAGGTCGCCGAGGTTCGCACTGGCCTCGTCCAGCGGCAGGCGACCGGACAGGCCAAGGT
>NZ_LUNF01000072.1:0-20090 GCF_001626145.1 Aeromicrobium sp. REDSEA-S32_B7 | reverse complement strand
CACCAGCAAGGCGAGAACCCCGCAGGCACCGCACCAGCGCGACGAGACCCCCGCAGCCCCCGCCAGCAACCCCAGACCCCCCACCTCCCCCAGGGCCGACGCGCGCGAGACGGCGGAGGTGGGAGACTCATGACCCGATGAGCCCAGCAGACGAGACCGCCCCGACCGAGATCGACGTCCCCGACCTGCCCGGCCCCTGGACCGCGCGCGTCCCCACCTACGGCGACGTCGACGCCCTCGTACGCCTGCGCCACCTCGATGAGCTGCAGGGCACGGGCGAGGCGCACGTCGACCCGGCCGGCATCGAGAACGAGGTCGCGGGGCAGGCGTCGTGGACGCGACGCCAGCTCGTGGCCGTCGGCGACGACGACGTGCCCATCGCCTGGATCACCGTCCACGACCGCGCCGCGGGACGCGCCCTCGTGTGGGGGTACTTCGACCGCGACGTCGCCGAGGTCGACGAGATCGCCGGTGTGCTCTACGCGTGGGCGGAGGAGGTGGCGATCCTCATGGCGCGCATCCGCGGCATCGACGCCACCCGCCTCGACGAGAGCCCGTTCGCCGACGACACCCGCCAGGCCGGCTGGCTCGAGCAGGCCGGCTACGCCAAGCGGCGCACGTGGCTGCACATGGAGCGGCCCGTGCGCGACGGCGACGCCGACCTCGAGCCCCGCGAGGGCGTGCTCGTGCGCACCGTCGAGAAGCACGAGAACGGGTTCCCCGTCGCGTCGGACCTGCAGACGGTGCACCACATGCTCGAGACGTCCTTCGAGGACCACTTCAACAACTACCGCGAGTCCTTCCCCGAGTTCGTGCAGCGCATGCGCGAGGAGCCTGGGCACCGGTGGGACCAGTGGTGGCTGGCCTACGTCACGGACGAGGACGGCGAGCAGGTGCCGGCCGGCACCGTCGTGTGCTCCGTGCTGCCCGGCAAGCACGGCGGCCCGGAGGGCACCTACGTCGAGTACATCGGCGTCAACCGGCACGCCCGCGGACGCGGTGTCGCGAAGTCGCTGCTCGCCGCGGTCATCAGCGACGCCGCCCGACGCGGCCGCAACCGCGTCGGCCTGGAGGTCGACGCCGACTCCCCCACGTCGGCCGACCAGCTCTACCTGTCGATGGGCTGGGAGACCGACTACGTGACCGACTCCTGGTTCAAGGACCTCACGCTCGACTGACGTCGCCCCGCCGCACGAGTCAGGTTGCGGGACCTCCTCACGCTCGTAGCGTCGGTGGTACACATCCCACCCACCGGCAGGAGACACCATGCCTACTCGCACTGCTCGCACCGCCTGGGACGGCGGCTTCGAGGACGGATCCGGTCAGGTCGAGCTCACCAGCTCCGGCCTCGGCACGTTCGAGATGTCGTTCCCCAAGCGCTCGTCCGAGGACGGCGGTGGCGTCACCAACCCCGAGGAGCTGCTGGGCGCGGCGCACTCCGCCTGCTACACGATGCAGCTGACCGCCGTCCTCGAGAAGAACGGCGGCACGGTCCGCTCCATCGAGACGAAGGCCGACGTCTCGCTCGGCAAGGACGACGCCGACGGCGGCTTCAAGATCCACACGATCGCGCTGACCGTGCGCGGCGAGGTCGAGGGCGTCGACGACGCCACCTTCCAGCAGGCCGCGGAGGAGGCGAAGACCGGCTGCCCGCTCAGCAAGGCGCTCGCCTCGGTCGACCAGATCACCCTCGACGCGACCCTGGAGAGCTGAGCCGGCTCACTCCCCCACGGCGGCGGCTGCGTCCTCGAACACCTCGGGGACGTAGCCGTCGCCCGCGTCGGGCCCCTGCCCGTCCCCGCCGCCGAGCACCGCGGACGGGTCGACGAGCCGCACGTCGTGCCCGTCGAGGTGCAGCCGGCGCACCCCCTCCAGCAGCATCCGACGCGCGACGTCGTTGACCCGGTGCACCCGCTCGAGGTCGAGCACGACGGGCGCCTCGCCCTCCGGCTCCTCCTCCAGGCTGCGCAGCACGCGCTCGGCCTCGACGAAGCGCAGGTCCCGCCGCACCACCGAGCGCGCCACGTCGGAGACCTCCATGAGGTGCAGGCCCATGTCGCGCGACAGCCGCTCGAACACGCGCACGCCCCGCGCGCTGTTGCCGTGCCGATCGAGCCGTGGCGAGAACACGGCGATGCCCACCTGGCCTGGCAGGACACCGATCAGGCCGCCCGCCACGCCGCTCTTGGCCGGGATGCCGACCGTCGTGAGCCAGTCGCCCGCGGCGTCGTACATGCCGCAGGTGGCCATGACGCTCAGCACCTGCCGTGCCACCTGCGGCTCAAGCAGCTGCTCCCCGTCGGGCGCGCGGCCCTGCCCCGCGAGCACCGCGGCCATGCGTGCGAGGTCGCGGACGGTGACCGACACGGCGCACTGGCGCGTGTAGCCGCGCACGACGTCCGGCGGGTCTCCCTCGAGGATGCCGACGGTGCGCAGCATGTAGGCGATCGCCATGTTGCGGTCGGCGGTGCCCAGCTCGGACTCGAAGACCGCCTCGTCGACGTCGAGCTCGCGCCCGGCGAGCCGGGAGTAGAAGGAGCGCACCCGCTCGAAGCGTTCGTCGGAGCCGGGTCCTGCGACCAAGGCGTGGGCCGCGATCGCCCCCGCGTTGATCATCGGGTTGCGGGGACGCCCCGAGCCACGCTCGAGGGAGATCTCGTTGAACGCGTCGCCCGACGGCTCGACGTCGATCTTCTCGACGACGGCGTCCAGACCCTGGTCGGCGATGGCCAGCGCGTACGTGAACGGCTTGGAGATCGACTGGATGGAGAACGCGACGTCGGCGTCGCCGGCCGTGGCCACCACGCCGTCGAGCGTGGCCACGGCGATCGCCAGCCGGTCGGGGTCGGCCTGCGCGAGCTCGGCGATGTAGTCGGCGACCTCGCCGTCGTCGCCACCGCACTCGTCGAGCACCTGGGCGAGGTAGTCCGGGATCGGGGTGCGCATGCGTCGATGCTGTCACGCAGCGGGCGGGTCGCTGGCGTCGGACGGGTGGCTCGCCCTAGCGTCGGTGGCGGGCGGGGGGCGGCCCCGTCACCGACCAGGAGGGGATCCCGTGCACGCACCGCGCAGCACCACCGTCACGACCACCCACGACGCCGAGCGGACGTTCGCCGCCCTCACGGAGCTCGCGTCCGCGCCGCCCTACACCGAGGTCGCCCGCGACGACGCATCGCGCACCGTGGGCTTCACCAGCGGCAAGACGGCGTTCTCGTGGGGCCACGAGTACGTCGCGACGGTGACGCCCACGGACGACGGGGCGTCGGTCGAGATCACCGCGGGAGGCTTCGACGACAAGCCCAAGGCCCTCCTCGACGGCCGCAAGAACGTCAAGGCCGCGGGCAAGGTCGGGCAGGCGCTGCAGGACGCGCTCGGTTCCTGAGACGGCGGTCGCCGGCGAGGCACCCGCGCGGAGGAGCCGTCCTGTCCGTGCCGGGTGGGAGCATCATCGGGTGCACCAGTCACTCGCGCCGTACCGGCTGTGGTCCCAGCGTCTCGCAGGCACTCCACTCGCCGACGCCACCGCGGTGGTGCGCCACCTCGGGGCGGTGCAGTCGCAGGAGCACACCACGGCGCCCTGGAGCATCGCCCGCCGCTGCGGCACCCCTCCGCTCGCCGACGTCCTCGACCAGCTCGACGCCGGCGGGGTCGTCCGGACGCACGTCCTGCGCACCACCTGGCACCACGTGCACGTCGACGACCTCCCTCGCGTGGTCGCCGCGACCAGCGACCGCGTCATGGGCCAGCTGCTGCCCCACGTCCGGCGCCAGGGCCTCGAGGAGTCGGCCCTGGCCGCGGCCAGCGAGGTGGTCGTGGACGCGGTCCGCGATGCCCCGGGGTGCACCCGCGACGACGTCGCCGCTCGCCTGGACGACGCGGGGACGCCGTTCGGTGGCGACCTCCTGGCGCACATCGTCATGGCCGCCGAGCTCCGCGGCGAGGTGGCCGGACGGCGCGACCCGGGCGGCCCGCACCGCTACCGACCGCTCGACCTCGCGCCCAGCACGGCGGGGGTCGACGCCGAACGGGCGTGGCTCGCCGCCACCTACGCACGCGGGCACGGCCCCTTCACCCCGGCCGACCTCGCGTGGTGGTCGAGCCTCACCCTCACCCAGGCGCGACGGGCGGTCGCCGACGCCGGGCTGCACGAGGTCGAGCTCGAGGGCCGGCGGCTCTGGTCGCCGCACCCGCAGGACGAGCTGGACGACCACCGGGCCGACGTGCCCGCGGCGCTGCTGCTCTCCCAGTTCGACGAGCTCGTCTCCTACGTGCGCGACGCCGACCTGCGCACGGAGGTCGGCGCGGGGTACATCGCGACGATGTCCGGCGCGGGGCTCCTCGTGCTCGACGGTCGACTCGCGGGCCACTGGAACCGCTCGGTGCGCGCCGGCACGCTCACGGTCGTCGTGCACACCGGCGCCACCCTCTCGCGCGCTCACCGGTCCTCGCTCCACCACGAGGCTGCGGCGCTCGCCACGTTCCACGGCTTGTCCGACGTCGTCGTCAGCGTGGCCTGAGGCAGCCGCACCCCCGCGCACCGACCCTGTTCCGCCGCCCCGATCGACGCGATCGCGGTGCGACGAGGATCACCCCGTGGGACGGTGGGAGACACGGCTCCAGGCAGGGCGAACCGGACGTCGAGCGTCCGGGCCAGCGCGCTAGTCTTGAGTCGCACCGTGTCCAAGTGCGCAGGGAACCAACCGGAAGAGGCGATCGAGGCCGTGGCCGAGTCCTCACATGACCCGTCAACCCCCGACTTCGGGACGAACCAGTGGCTCGTCGAGGAGATGTACGACCAGTACAAGGCGGACCCCGCCTCCCTCGACCCGACCTGGGTGACGTTCTTCGAGGAGGGTGACGGCGCGGCGCTCCTGCGGGACAACGGCACCGCCCCCTCCTCGAACGGGGCCGCGCGCAACGGCACCTCGGCGAACGGCACGTCCGCGAACGGCTCTGGGCCGGCAGCCGCCACGGTCGCCGAGAAGAAGCCCGAGCCCGCCCCCGCGAAGACCCCGGAGAAGAAGCCCGAGCCTGCCGCTGCGGCACCCGCGCCGAAGAAGGCCGAGCCCGCCGCCGCGAAGCCTGCGGAGAGCAAGGCGCCGGCGAAGAAGCCGCAGGCTGCACGTCCCGCAGGCCGCTCCACCGACCCGAAGTCGACGTCGGCCGCGCCCCAGCCCTCGGGTCCGGGCGAGGTCGAGCGCGTGCCGCTCAAGGGCGCGCCCGCGCGCACCGCGGCCAACATGGACGCCAGCCTCGAGGTCCCCACCGCCACGAGCGTGCGCTCGGTGCCGGTCAAGCTGCTCTTCGACAACCGCATCGTCATCAACAACCACCTCGCCCGCGCCCGCGGCGGCAAGGTGTCGTTCACCCACCTCATCGGCTACGCCGTCGTCAAGGCCCTCACGGCCATGCCGGAGATGAACACCGGCTACGACATCGACGAGAAGGGCAAGCCGGTCCAGCTGAAGCCTGAGCACGTCAACTTCGGCCTCGCGATCGACACGAAGAACGCCAAGGGCGAGCGCCAGCTCCTCGTGCCGTCCATCAAGGCCGCCGAGACCATGAACTTCGCGCAGTTCTGGCAGGCGTACGAGGCGATGGTCAAGAAGGCCCGCGACGGCAAGCTCGAGGTCTCCGACTTCCAGGGCACCACCGCCAGCCTCACCAACCCCGGAGGCATCGGCACCAACCACTCCGTCCCGCGGCTCATGAAGGGTCAGGGCGTCATCGTCGGCGTCGGCTCCATGGAGTACCCGCCGGAGTTCCAGGGCGCGTCCGAGCACACCATCGCCCACCTCGCTGTCAGCAAGATGATGACGCTGACCTCGACCTACGACCACCGCGTCATCCAGGGTGCGCAGTCGGGCGAGTTCCTGCGTCGGATCCACCAGCTGCTCCTCGGCGAGGAGGGCTTCTACGACGAGATCTTCCAGGCGCTGCGGATCCCCTACGAGCCGATCCGCTGGGCCCAGGACATCGCCGTCAGCCACGACGACGAGGTGCACCGCCAGGCGCGCGTGCTCGAGCTGATCCACGCCTTCCGCGTGCGCGGTCACCTCATGGCCGACACGAACCCGCTCGAGTACCGCCAGCGCAGCCACCCCGACCTCGACACCGCGTCGCACGGCCTGACCCTGTGGGACCTCGACCGCGAGTTCGCCACCGGCTCGTTCGCGAGCGGCACGGGCAAGCGCTTCATGAAGCTGCGCGAGATCCTCGGCGTCCTGCGCGACTCCTACTGCCGCTCCATCGGCCTGGAGTACATGCACATCCAGGACCCGGGCGAGCGTCAGTGGCTGCAGGACCGCATCGAGGTGGGCCACACGAAGCCCCCGCGCGAGGAGCAGCTGCGCATCCTGCTGAAGCTCAACCAGGCCGAAGCGTTCGAGACCTTCCTGCAGACGAAGTTCGTCGGCCAGAAGCGGTTCAGCCT
This sequence comes from Aeromicrobium sp. REDSEA-S32_B7, assembly GCF_001626145.1. Classification (NCBI taxonomy): domain Bacteria; kingdom Bacillati; phylum Actinomycetota; class Actinomycetes; order Propionibacteriales; family Nocardioidaceae; genus Aeromicrobium; species Aeromicrobium sp. REDSEA-S32_B7. Next base: position 13,657 of record NZ_LUNF01000072.1, on the reverse strand, counting down.
CGAGGGCGGGGAGACCACCATCCCGCTGCTCGACGAGATCTGCGAGGAGGCTGCCGCCGACGGCCTCGAGGAGGTCTGCATCGGCATGGCCCACCGCGGCCGTCTCAACGTCCTCGTCAACATCGCCGGCAAGAGCGCCGGCACGGTGTTCCGCGAGTTCGAGGGCAACATCGACCCCCGCACGGTGCAGGGCTCCGGCGACGTCAAGTACCACCTGGGCGTCGAGGGCGAGTTCCGCTCCGAGCACGGCGACACGATCAAGGTGTCGGTGGCCGCCAACCCGTCGCACCTCGAGGTCGTCGACCCGGTGCTCGAGGGCATCACCCGCGCGAAGCAGGACCGTCTCAACCGCGGTGCCGAGTTCCCGGTGCTGCCGGTCCTCGTGCACGGCGACGCCGCGTTCGCCGGCCAGGGTGTCGTCGCGGAGACGCTGAACCTCTCGCAGCTGCGCGGCTACCGCACGGGCGGCACGATCCACGTGATCGTCAACAACCAGGTCGGCTTCACGACGAGCCCGTCGTCGTCGCGCTCCTCGACCTACTGCACCGACGTCGCCCGCATGGTCCAGGCGCCGATCCTGCACGTGAACGGCGACGACCCGGAGGCGTGCATCCGCGTCGCCGACCTCGCCTACGAGTACCGCAAGACGTTCAACAAGGACGTCGTGATCGACCTGGTCTGCTATCGCCGCCGCGGCCACAACGAGGGCGACGACCCGTCGTTCACGCAGCCGCTGATGTACGACACGATCAACGCGAAGAAGTCGGTGCGCAAGCTCTACACCGAGGCGCTCGTGGGTCGTGGCGACATCACCATCGAGGAGGCCGAGGCCGCCCTCGCGGACTACCAGTCCCAGCTCGAGCGCAACTTCGCCGACGTCAAGGAGGCCACCTCCTCCGACGCCGACTACACGCGCACCCCCGACTACCCCGAGAAGCCCGAGCAGGAGGGCGCGCTCGAGACGGCCGTGTCCCCCGAGGTCATGAAGGCCGTGTCGTCGGCCTACACGTCCGTGCCCGACGGCTTCACGGTCCACCCGAAGGTGCTCCCCCAGCTGCAGCGTCGCGCCCAGTCCATCGAGACGGGCCCGATCGACTGGGGCACGGGCGAGATCATCGCGTTCGGGTCGCTGCTGCTCGAGGGTCGCCCTGTGCGCCTCGCCGGCCAGGACTCGCGGCGCGGCACGTTCTCCTCGCGCTTCGCGACGATCATCGACCGCAACAACGGCAGCGAGTGGACCCCGCTGTCGCACGTCGGCGACGAGCAGGCGACGTTCTACATCTACGACTCGCTGCTGAGCGAGTACGCCGCGCTCGGCTTCGAGTACGGCTACTCCGTGGCGCGTCCGGAGGCCCTCACCCTGTGGGAGGCGCAGTTCGGCGACTTCGTCAACGGCGCCCAGTCGGTCATCGACGAGTACATCTCCTCCGGTGAGACGAAGTGGGGCCAGAAGTCCGGCGTCGTGCTGCTCCTGCCCCACGGCTACGAGGGCCAGGGGCCGGACCACTCGTCGGCGCGCATCGAGCGGTTCCTGCAGCTCGCCGCCAACGACGAGATGACGATCGCCCAGCCGTCGACGTCGGCGTCGTACTTCCACCTGCTGCGTCGGCACACGCTGGAGGGCCAGCACCGTCCGCTCATCGTGTTCACGCCCAAGCAGCTGCTGCGTCGCAAGAGCGCGGCGTCGCAGCCGGACGAGTTCACGTCGGGCCAGTGGCGTCCGGTCATCGGCGACGACTCCGTCGACGCCGAGAAGGTCGACACGGTGCTGCTGTGCTCGGGCCGGATCGCGCACGACCTGTTCGACGAGCGCGCTAAGCGTGAGGGCGACGACCCGACGACGGCGATCGTCCGCCTCGAGCAGCTGTACCCGCGCCCGGTCGAGCAGATCAAGACCGAGCTCGCTCGCTTCAGCGGCGTGAAGAACGTCCGCTGGGTGCAGGACGAGCCCGCGAACCAGGGTCCGTGGCCCGACGCCGCGCTGCACTACCCCGACGCCGTGGCGTCCGGTGCGCTGACGCTCGTGTCGCGCCCGGCGTCGTCGACGACGGCCGTGGGCTCGAAGTCGCGGCACGACGCCGAGCAGCGTGAGCTGATGGACGCGGCGTTCGCCTGAGCCGTGTACTTCACCGATCGAGGCATCGAGGAGCTGGCGGCCCGCCGCGGCGAGGAGGAGATCTCCTTCGCGTGGCTGGCCGACCGGCTCGTCGAGTTCGTCGACCTGCACCCCGACTTCGAGGTGCCGGTCGAGCGGCTGGCCACCTGGCTCGCCCGCCTCGACGATGATGATGACGATCTCTGAGCGAGCTTTGCGAGCGAACGAGATCGGCAGGTCGAGTAGTACACGCCGAAGGCGTCGGTCTGTATCGAGACCTGGCGAGCGTCCAGACCTCATCACCCCTGAGTAGAAACCGCTGAGCCGCTGCCGAGTGGTCTCGCTCCATCGCGGCTACGCCCCTGCTGCGATGGCTCCACAGCCCGCACACGCTCGTCCCTCGCGGTGCTCGTCTACTCGACCAGCCGCGGACGCGGCTGAGCACGCTCCTGTCCTCCCCCACTGCCACACTGTCCCGGTGAGGTTCGACCAGCCGCCCGTGGTCCGGGTGATCCCGGAGGGCGCAGGTGATCTCGACCCCTGGCTCGACGACGTCCCCGCCGTCCAGCAGGTGCTGCGCGAGGGTCTCGACCTCGCGCCCGGGGTCACGTTCCTCGTCGGCGAGAACGGGGCCGGGAAGTCGACGATCGTCGAGGCGGTGGCGATCGCCTACGGGTTGTCGCCGGAGGGCGGCAGCCCGCACGGGCAGCACCGCTCGCGACCGAGCGAGTCGGCCCTGCACACGGCCCTGACCCTGCAGCGAGGTGTGGGGTCGGGGCGGTGGGGCTTCTTCCTGCGCGCGGAGACGATGCACGGCTGGTACACGTACCAGGAGGGTGTCGGCGGCCCCGACCTGCACGCGATGAGCCACGGGGAGTCCTTCCTGGAGGTGCTGCGCCGACGCTTCGACTCCCCCGGCTTCTACTGCCTCGACGAGCCCGAGGCCGCGCTGTCGTTCTCCTCGAGCCTGGCGCTGCTGCGCACCCTCCACGACATCGCCGCGACGGGGGGTCAGGTGCTGTGCGCGACCCACTCCCCCGTCGTCGCGTCGCTGCCGGGGGCACGGATCCTGGAGGTCGGTCCGTGGGGGCTGCGGGAGACGAGCTGGGAGTCGCTCGACCTCGTCGCCCACTGGCGCGCCTACCTCGAGGCACCGGGGCGCTACCTGCGGCACGTGCTCGCCGACGACCGGGACGACGATGGCTGACCGCGGGGTCGCGGCGCGGGTCCGGCACCTGCTGACCGCCAACCCCTTCCTCACCGCGACGGCCGTCGCGGCCGCCTTGACCTGCCTGCTCGTGCCGCCGAGCGCTGAGTACCTGCACTATCCCGAGTACCGCACGCTCGTGGGGCTGTGGTGCTTCCTGACGGTCATCAGCGCGCTCGACCGGACGCACCTCGTCACCGCCGCGGCGGAGGGGGCCGTGGGGGTCCTGCGTGGTCGGCGGACGCTGGTCGTCGGGCTGGTCCTGCTGACCGCGCTCGGGTCGATGCTCATCACCAACGACATGGCGCTGCTGACCTTCCTCCCGCTGTCGGCGCTCGCCCTGCGTGCGACGGGCGACGAGGAGCACCTGGCCTACGTCTTCGTGCTGCAGACCGTCGCGGCGAACCTTGGCGGCATGATCACGCCGTTCGGCAGCCCGCAGAACCTCTTCCTCTACCAGTACTTCCACCTGTCGGTCGGTCAGCTCGTCGCCGTCATGGCGATCCCGTTCGTGCTGTCGATCGCGCTGCTCGTGCTCGCGTGCCTGCGCGTCCCGGGCGGCCCCATCCGACCGGTCACCTCCCGGACGTCCGTGCGCTGGCGACCGGCGGCCGTCCACCTGGTCCTGTTCGGCGTCGCCGTCGCGCTCGTCGTGCGTGCGCTCCCGGTCTGGGCGGGCCTCGTGGTCGTCGCGGTGGTGGCGGTCGTCGACCGGCGGGCCCTGCGGTCGGTCGACTACGGGCTGCTCGCGACGTTCATGCTGTTCTTCGTCTTCGCCGGCAACCTGGAGCGCGTGCCGCAGGCCAGCGGGTTCCTGCAGGACCTGCTGCAGGAGCACGTCCTGCTCTGGAGCGTGGCCGGGAGCCAGCTGATCTCCAACGTGCCGACCGCGCTGATCTACGCGCCCTTCACCGACGACTGGCGCGCGCTCCTGCTGGGCGTCAACGTCGGCGGGGTCGGCACCGTGGTGGCGTCGCTCGCGAGCCTGATCACCCTGCGCCGCTACCAGCTGCTGCGACCCGGCGGCACCCGCGCGTTCCTCGGCCTGTTCACCGTGGTGAACGTGCTGTTCCTGGTGGTGCTGCTGGGCGCCACGAGCGCCCTGCTGGCCGCCGGCGTCCTCTGACGTCGGCGGCCGGGCCGCAGGTCAGAGCGTCAGGACGATCTTGCCGAAGACGTCGCCGTCGACGACGCGCTGCAGACCCTGGGCCGCGTCGGCCATGGGGATCTCGCTGTCGATGAGCGGACGCGTCCCGGTGACGTCCATGAACTGCGCGAGCGCGTGGAGCTCGTCGCGCGTACCCATGGTGGAGCCGTGCACGCGCATCTGCTGGAAGAAGATGCGGGTCAGCTCGGCCGCCTTCGGCGCGTCACCCGACGTCGCGCCGGAGATGACGATCGTGCCGCCCGGACGCATCGACTTGACCGAGTGCGACCACGTGGCGGCGCCGACCGTCTCCATGACGGCGTCGACCTTCACGGGCAGTCGCGCCCCGGACTCGAACACCTCGTGCGCGCCGATCTCGAGCGCCTTGGCGCGCTTGTCCTCGTCGCGGCTCGTGGCCAGCACCCGGAACCCGGCTGCGCGGGCCAGCGTGATGAGGGCGGTGGCCACCCCACCGCCGGCGCCCTGCACGAGCACGGTGTCGCCCTGCTTGAGCCCCGACTGCGTGAACAGCATCCGGTAGGCGGTCAGCCAGGCCGTGGGCAGGCAGGCCGCCTCGCTGAACGACAGACCTGCCGGCTTCGGCACGACGTTGCGCGTCGGCACCGCCACCTTCTCGGCGAACGTGCCCTGGTGGCGCTCCGACAGCAGCGAGCGCTTGGGGTCGAGCGTCTCGTCACCGCGCCACGACGGGTCGCTGACGACGGCGTGCACGAGCACCTCGTTGCCGTCCTCGTCGTAGCCCGCCGCGTCGCAGCCGAGGATCATCGGCAACGACTCCTCGCGCAGGCCGACGCCGCGCAGGCTCCACACGTCGTGGTGGTTGATCGATGCCGCCTTGACCGTCACCGTGGTCCAGCCGTCCGGCACCTCGGGGTCGGGACGGTCCCCGACCACCAGCCCCTCGAGCGGGTTCTCGGGGTTGATCTGACCGGCGTAGACGGCGAACATGCGACTCCTTCGAGCAGGCGACGGCCAGGCGGAGCCCGGCCCCGGATGAGGTACCGCGTCCAGTATCGAGCGGATCAGTAGGGACGGCGCGCGAGGCCCTCACGGCGGGCGGTCTCCGTGACGGCCCGGCTGACGACGTCGGCCACCCGCGGGTCGAACGGCGACGGGATGACGTAGGACTCGCTCAGGTCGTCGCCGACGAGCTCGGCGATCGCGTGAGCGGCCGCCAGCTTCATGCCCTCGGAGATCGCCGTCGCACGCACCGCGAGCGCGCCGCGGAAGATGCCGGGGAACACGAGCACGTTGTTGATCTGGTTCGGGAAGTCCGAGCGCCCCGTGGCCACGACCCGCGCGTAGCGGTGCGCGACGTCGGGGTGCACCTCCGGGTTCGGGTTCGCCATCGCGAAGATGATCGCGTCGGGCGCCATGCGCGCGACGTCCTCCTCGGGGATGGTGCCACCGGAGACGCCGATGAACACGTCGGCCTTCTCCAGCGCGTCGCCCACGGTCCCGGGACGCGCCCAGTCGGCGGTCTGGTCGGCGAGCCACTGCTTGACGCTGTTGAGGTCGTCGCGCCCGGGGTGGATGACACCCTGGCGGTCGACGACGCTGATGCGGTGCACCCCCGCCGACTGCAGGATCTTCGCAATCGCCACACCGGCAGCGCCGGCGCCGGAGATGACGACCTTGAGGTCCTGCATGTCGCGGTCGGTCAGCCGGACGGCGTTGATGAGCGCGGCCAGCGTGACGACGGCCGTGCCGTGCTGGTCGTCGTGGAAGACCGGGATGTCGAGCCGCTCGATGAGCCGCTCCTCGATCTCGAAGCACCGCGGGCTCGAGATGTCCTCGAGGTTCACGCCGCCGAACGTCGGGGCCATGCGCACGATCGTCTCGACGATCTCGTCGACGTCGGTCGTCGCCAGCGCCACCGGGATGGCGTCGACGCCGCCGAACTGCTTGAACAGGACGGCCTTGCCCTCCATCACCGGCATCGAGGCGGCCGGGCCGATGTCGCCGAGACCGAGCACCGCGGTGCCGTCGGTGATGACCGCCACCGTGTTGGACACCCAGGTGTAGTCGTGCGACAGGTCCGGGTCGGCGGCGATCGCCTCGCACACCCGCGCGACGCCCGGCGTGTACGACATCGACAGGTCGTCGGCGTCACGCAGCGGTACCGTCGCGGCGACCTGCATCTTCCCGCCGCGGTGCAGCGCGAACACGGGGTCGGTGGGGTCGAACGCGTCGAACGTCGAGGTGGTGGAGTCGGTGGCGACCATGGGGCGGCAGCTTCTCTCTCGCTGAGGGCGGGGGCTCACGGGGCGGACCCGGAGCAGGACGGCGTCGACGCGGCCCGCGACCGGTAGGTGCACGGCGGGCCCGCGGACACGGGAGCGCGGCAGGTGATGCCGCCGCCCATTCTCACACGGGATCGTGGCGTCCGAGCGCCTGGGTGACCGGAGGTGACAGGAGGCACACCAGCGCGACGGCCGCGCCGCCCGCCAGCGTCGGGGTGATCCACGGGGCGTCGCCGCGGAAGTTGAACGACAGCGCGAGGCACAGGAGCTGGGAGAAGACAAGGAAGCCGCGCGGCCAGGCCCGACCGCGCAGCACCTGGACGACCGCCACCAGCAGCAGCACGCCGAGCGCACCGAGGAAGACCGCCGTGCTGATCCCCAGCCCCACCCGGTCGGCCTCCACCGAGGCCAGCTCGAGCACCGTGATCGCCAGCAGTCCAGCAGCCTGCAGCGCCACGACGACGCCGGACACGAGCAGCAGCGTCCGGGCAGGTCCGCGCGGCGCGACAGGGCTCCCGTCGGGCTGGTCCGAGGGGGTCGGGTCGCTCGTCTCGCTCACCCCGCCAGCCTAGGACCACGCCCCCGTCGCCACCCGCCCCAGGACCACGATGCCTCCTTTGGTATGACCTGTGTGACTCAACAGACATCGACCCACCGTGCTATCTCTTGTGCGACGCGCCTTTTGTTGAAACGATGAACGCGGCGCGTTGGTCTTCCCCTGGGCGGACATCCCTGCGCGCCTGCACACACAAGGGAAGGAGCTGTCGTCATGGACTGGCGCCACCACAGCGCATGTCTCGATGAAGACCCCGAGCTCTTCTTCCCCATCGGCAACACCGGCCCCGCGATCATGCAGATCGAGGAGGCGAAGGTCGTGTGTCGCCGCTGCGACGTCCGTGAGCAGTGCCTGCAGTGGGCACTCGAGTCCGGTCAGGACCATGGCGTCTGGGGAGGCATGAGCGAGGACGAGCGTCGTGCCCTCAAGCGTCGCAACGCCCGGGCGCGTATTCGCACCGCCTGAGACGTTCCACGCCGCACGCGTCCGAACCCCGTACCCGAGCCTGGGTACGGGGTTCTCGACGTCCGGGCACTTCTCCGCCCACGGCCCGGAACCCCCGCCGGGGCCCTGTGCCCGCCGCGATCGCCCACACCGACGTCGAAATCGAGGTGTCAGAGCGTCAGCGTGATGGCGACCGTCGCACCACGCCCGGGGCGCGACTCGAACTCCAGCGCGCCGCCGAGCTCGCTCTCCACCAGCGTGGAGACGATCGACAGGCCCAGGCTGCGCGTCGGGTCGAAGTCGGCCGGCAGCCCCACCCCGTCGTCGCTCACCCGCATGCGCAGCCGGTCGCGGATCCGGTTCACCGCCACCGTCACCCGACCGGCGCCGTCGGGGAACGCGTGCTCGGCGGCGTTCTGCACCAGCTCCGTGAGCACCATCGCCAACGGGGTCGCCACCTCCGCCGGCAGCAGGCCGAACGCCCCGATCCGTTCCGCGCGCACCTGAGGACCGCCGACGTCGAGCACCGAGCGCAGGAGCCGGTCGGCGATGTCGTCGAACGCGACGCTCTCGTCGAACCCCTGGCTCAGCGTCTCGTGGACCAGCGCGATCGAGCCGACGCGCCGCACGGCCTCCTCGAGCGCCGCCCGCGCCTCCGGCACGTCCATGCGCCGCGCCTGCAGCCGCAGCAGCGCCGCCACCGTCTGGAGGTTGTTCTTGACCCGGTGGTGGATCTCCCGGATCGTCGCCTCCTTCGACAGCAGCTGCTTCTCCCGCAGCCGCAGGTCGGTCACGTCGCGCAGCAGCACGACGGCACCGTCACGCTCCCCGCGACCCCGTGCGCCCTCGCGGGTCACCGGGATCACCCGCAGCAGCAGCGTCGCCTCCGCGCCGACCACCTCGGCCTCGGCCGGAGCCATGCCCCCCAGCGCCGCCGCCGTGCTCAGGTCCGTCGGCGTTCGGCCGACGCACGCTGCCGTCACCTCGGCGAGGTCGACGTCCTGCAGGTCGCCGTGCAGACCCAGGCGGCGGTACGCCGACAGGGCGTTCGGGCTCGCGTACTCGACCGTGCCGTCGGCGCGCGTCCGGATGAACCCGTCTCCCACCCGCAGCGAGTCGGCCAGGTCGGAGCGACTGCCCGGAGTCGGGAACTCGCCACGCGCGACCATGGCGACCAAGGCCTGGGCGCACGCCCGGTACGTCACCTCGAGGTGGCTCGTGGCCCGCGCGTCGCGGCCGCTGCGCACCGCCAGCACCGCGATCGTGTCCGGACCCCGCCGCACCGGCACCAGCCGCACCCGCAGCCCGTCGCCGACCGCCGGGTCGTCGTCGTCCTGCGCACCCTCGCCCGCCAGCACCCGACCCGCCGCCGGGGAGCGCTCCGCGGGCACGAACGTGCCGGTGACGTCCTCCAGCAGCGTCGTCGCGCCCGTCGTCGGACGGATCTGCGCCACCGCCCACAGCCCCTTGGACTCCGCGTCGGGTACCCACAGCACCAGGTCGCCGAACGACAGGTCGGCCAGGATCTGCCAGTCCGCGACGAGCGCGTGCACCCAGCCCACGTCGGCGGGCGCGAGAGCCGTCTGCGACCGGATGATGTCGTCGGGCGTCGGCACGCGCCCACCCTAGCCGCGCCACTGCAGACCAGGACCCCTCTGGCACGATGGTCGAGATGTCCGAGGCGTACTGGCAGGCCGTGGTGCGGACCGGTCGACAGGTTCCGCTCGACCGCTCCCTCGACGAGTCCACCGCCGAGCTCGTCGAGATGCTCGGCCACCCGAACCCTCGACTCCGCGAGGACCTCGCCTACCCGCTGCTGACCACGTGGATCTCCACGGGCGTGTACGACGACCTCCTCGGCGGGCTCGGCGACGGCGTCGCGCCCGGCCTGCGGTACGGGCTCGGCCACGACGGCGACGTCTCGGTCGTCCGACGCTCCTACAGCGCCCTCCTGCTCGCCGACATCGTCGGGCGCGACAACACCCTGCACGTCCTGCCGTCCTCCACCGTCCTGGGCTGGGGCGACCGCGCCACCAGCTGGTACGTCCGCGAGCTCGACCACCGCGGCTGGGTGCCCGAGCAGGGATGGGCCCACGCCATCGCCCACGGCGCCGACCTGCTCGCCGCCCTCGCCCGCTCACGCCACTTCGACCGGCTCGAGCTGACGGTGCTGCTCGACGTGATCGCCGACCGCGTGCTCACCCCCACCTCCTACGTCTGGCGCCACGGCGAGGACGACCGCCTCGCCTACGCGGTCATGACCGCGCTGCACCGCAACGCGCTCGACCCGAGCATCGTCGAGCCCTGGCTCGCCCGCCTCGGCGCAGGCGTCCGCGCACCCCGCACCCGCGGCCACCTCGACGACGAGTGGCCCTCCCCGACCGCCAAGAACACGTCGTCCTTCCTGCGCGCCCTGCACCTGCAGCTCGCCCTCGGCGTCCAGGGTCGCGCCGACCTGCGCGGCGACGCGGAGCTGTTCGCCGAGCAGCCGGCCCACCGCGCCGACCTCCTCCTCGCCGTCCTCGACCAGATCCGCGGCGAGAGCCCCTGGCTGTACCGGCAGACCACCCGCGCCCGCCCCCTCGACGCCCCCGACGGCCCACCGGACAACGACACCGCCGTGCAGTAGCGTGCGAGCCATGTCACAGACCGACGAGTCCGCGGCCACCCCTGACGCCGACGGCGAGAGCTCCGCCCCCACTGCACACAGTGCAGATGATGTGCGCTCCGCGCACGGGGGAGTCCACGCGCTCGAGGTGGCCCGCGCCCACGGCGTGCAGGCCATGTTCACGCTCTCCGGCGCCCACGTGTTCCCCATGTACGACGCCGCGGTCACCGCCGACGACCCGATGCCCATCATCGACGTACGGCACGAGCCGACCGCCGTGTTCGCCGCCGAGGCCGTCGGCAAGCTGACCCGCACCCCGGGCCTCGCCGTGCTCACGGCCGGCCCGGGCGTCACCAACGGCGTCAGCCCGGTCGCGCAGGCCCACTTCGCCGGGTCGCCGCTCGTGGTCGTCGGCGGCCGCGCCCCGGCCGGCCGCTGGGGCATGGGCACCCTGCAGGAGCTCGACCACCCGCCGATCTTCGAGACCGTCTCGACGTGGGCGGCCACCGCGCACACCCTCGCCGACATCGCCCCCACCGTCCACGAGGCGTTCAACCGCGCCGGGTCCTCGCACCGCGGGCCGACCTTCGTCGACGTCCCGATGGACGAGTTCTTCAACGCCGGACCCCTGGGCGCCGCCACGGGTCCGGACCGGGCTCCCCTGCAGCCCGACGCCGACGACCTGAACCGCGTCGCTCGACTCCTGCAGGACGCCCACCACCCCGTGCTCGTCCTCGGGACCGACGTCTGGGCCGACGGCGCCGAGGACGCCGCGTCGCGCTTCGCCGCCGAGACCGGCATCCCCGTCATCGCCAACGGCATGGGTCGCGGGCTCCTGCCGGGTGGCCACCCCCAGCTCGTCACCAAGGCCCGCTCCGCCGCGTTCTCGGGGGCCGACCTCGTCGTCGTCGCCGGCACGCCGCTCGACTTCCGTCTCGGCTACGGCGTCTTCGGGGGCAAGGACGGCGCCACGCCGGCGCGGGTCGTCCACCTCGCCGACTCCCCCGGCCAGCTCTCGACCCACGCCGACCTCGCCGGGTCGGCCGCCGGCGACCTGACGCTCGTGCTCGACGGCATCCTGGCCGCACTGCAGTCGGCGCCCGGCTCCCGGCCGGACTGGTCGTCCTGGCTCGGCCAGCTGCAGGACCTCGTCTCCGCCGCGGCCGCGCGCGACGTCGACCTGCTCGCGTCGGCCAGTGACCCCATCCACCCGGCACGGATCTACGGCGAGCTGCTCCCCCGCCTCGCCGACGACGCCGTCGTCATCGGCGACGGCGGCGACTTCGTGTCGTTCGCCGGGAAGTTCGTCGAGCCGCAGCGACCCGGCGGCTGGCTCGACCCCGGACCCTACGGCTGCCTGGGCGCCGGCATGGGCGCCGCCATGGCGGCCCGCATCACGCGACCTTCGAGCCAGGTCGTCGTGCTGTTCGGCGACGGCGCCGCCGGCATGTCGCTCATGGACGTCGACACCCTCGTGCGCCACGACCTGCCCGTCGTCATGGTCGTCGGCAACAACTCCGCGTGGGGGCTGGAGAAGAGCCCCATGCAGATGCTCTACGGCTACGACGTCGCCGCCGACCTCGCACCGCACACGCGCTACGACCAGGTCGTCACCGCGCTCGGCGGCGGTGGCGAGATGGTGACCGACCCCGCGCAGATCGGGCCGGCGCTCGACCGCGCGTTCGCGTCGGGCGTGCCCTACCTCGTGAACGTCATGACCGACGTGTCCGCGGAGTACCCGCGCACCACGCACGGCGTGTGAGCCACGGCCCGTCGTCGTCGCGACCGCCGGTCGGGACGACGACGAGTTAGGCTAACCTCACTCGCATGGGACGACGTGGACGCGGCACGAGCACGACGTCGCCCGACGCACCCACCACCGCGCCGGCCACCGCCGGTGCCCTGCTCCGCCGGGCGCTGCGCCGCAACGGACGCGAGCTCGGCCGCGGCTATCCCCTGCTGACGCTCTGGCAGCTCAGCGAGACCCTCGTGCCCGTCGTCATCGGGCTCGTCGTCGACCAGGCCGTCGACGGCGGCGGTCTCGGCGACCTCGCCTGGACGCTCGGCGTGCTCGTCGCGCTCTTCGTGGTGCTCAGCAACGGCTACCGCTTCGGTGCGCGCTTCATCAAGCAGGGCATCGAGCGCGAGGCGCACGCGCTGCGCGTCGAGGTCGCGGGGCACGTGCTGCACCCCCGGGGCGCGCGGACCGACCGGCTCGCCGGCGAGACCCTCTCGATCGCGACGTCCGACGCCGACCTCGTGCCGATGGCCCTGCACCAGCTCGGCTACGCGATCGCGTCCCTCGTCGCAGTGCTCGTGACGGCCGCGTACGTGCTCCGCGTCGACGTCGTGCTGGGCCTGCTCATCCTGCTCGGGGTGCCCGCCGTGCTCGTCGCGATCCAGGCGCTCGCCCCGCTGGTCGCACGCCGCACCGCCCGGCAGCAGGAGAGCACGGCGGCCGCCTCGGGACTCGCGGCCGACCTGCTCGAGGGCCTGCGCCCGCTCAAGGGCATCGGCGGCGAGGACGTGGCCCTGCGTCGCTACCGTGCCGCGAGCACCCGGGCGAGCGACGACACCGTCGCCGTCGCCCGGTCCTGGGGCTACCTCGACGGCTTCACCACCGCGCTCAGCGGCCTGCTGCTCGCCGCGGTCGCGCTGCTCGCCGGACGTCGCGCCCTCGACGGCGACATCAGCCTCGGCGAGCTGATCGCGCTGGTCGGCCTCACGCAGTTCCTCGCCGAGCCGCTGCGCGGTCTCGGCGACGTGAGCGCGCAGTTCGCGGCGTCGCGCGCGTCAGCCGCGCGCATCGTCGACTTCCTCGCGACGCCTCGCGTCCTCGCACCCGGAGGTCGCGCGCCCAGCCAGGACCGGCCCGAGCTCGTGCTCGACGACGTCGTGGCAGGTCCGCTCGACGGGCTCAGCCTGCACCTGCGCCACGACGAGCTCGTCGCCGTCGCGGTCGACGAGCCTGCGGTCTCCGACGCCCTGGTGGCCCTGCTCTCCGGCGACCTCGACCTCGACTCCGGACGCGCGCGCCTCGGCGACGTCGACCTCGCCGAGCTGTCCGTGGCCGGACGTCGCCGGCACCTGCTCGTCGTCGCGCACCACGGCGGCATCACGGAGGGCACGCTGCGCACCACCGTCGACCCGGGCGGGCAGCACGACGACGACGCGCTCGCCCCGGCCCTCACCGCCTCGGCCGCCGACGACGTCGTCCGTCTGCACCCCGACGGGCTGGACCGCCCGGTCCGCGCCGGCGGCAGCAGCCTCTCCGGCGGCCAGCGGCAGCGGCTCGCCCTCGCCCGCGCCGTGCTGACCCGGCCGGCTGTCCTGGTG
>NZ_LUNF01000071.1:0-4303 GCF_001626145.1 Aeromicrobium sp. REDSEA-S32_B7 | reverse complement strand
CCGAGCTGTTGCACGCCGAGCTGGAGCGGCGCGGCGTGCCCGCCGTGCGCACCGGTGGCGCGGACGTGCTGCAGAGCCGGGCGGGCCAGGACTGGGTCACGCTGCTGACCGCCATGGAGGCGCCGCACCGCAGCGGCTACACCCGCGCCGCCGCGCTCGGACCGTTCCTCGGCCTCACGGCCACCGAGCTCGCGGCCGACGACGGCGACGCCCTCACCGACCGCGTCTCCTCCCGGCTGCGCGACCTCACCGACCTGCAGCGCGAGCGCGGCACCGCCGGCATGGTCGAGGCCCTCACCGCCGACGCCTCCGTGGTCGAGCGACTGCTGCGCCACCAGGGCGGTCGACGTCGACTCACCGACCTCGAGCACGTCGGCCAGGTGCTGGCGATCGCCGCACGCGAGCACGGACTCGGCCTGTCCGGCCTGCGACGGTGGCTGCTCGACCGGCGCAGCGAGACCTCCCCGGCCGCCGACCGCACCCATCGCCTCGACACCGACGCCGACGCCGTGCAGATCGTCACCACGTTCGTCAGCAAGGGTCTGCAGTACCCCGTCGTCTACGTGCCGTTCCTGTTCGACCGATGGGTCCCGGAGCCCAGCATCGTCCGTCTGCACGACGACGACGGCCGACGCTGTCTCGACGTCGGCGGGGCGGGTCCCTCCTGGACCACGCACGCCCGCCGCTCCGACGTCGAGCGCGCGGGGGAGTCGTTGCGGCTGCTGTACGTCGCGCTCACCCGCGCGCAGTCGCGGCTGGTCGTGCACTGGTCACCCACCTTCAACGCGCGGCACGGCGCCCTGCACCGCCTGCTGTTCCGGCCCGACCCGACACGGCCCGAGGTGCCCGACGTGCAGGCCGTGCCGTCGGACCACGACGCCGTCGCGCGCCTCCGTGCGTGGCAGGAGCGTGGCGGGCCGGTCGTCGAGCAGATGGTCACGGGCGACGCCGAGCTGGCACCCGCGGCCGGAGAGGCGGAACGACTCGAGGTCCGTCACCTGCGTCGCGACGTCGACACCGTCTGGACCCGCACCTCCTACACCTCGCTCGTCCGGCGTGACGAGGGACCCAGTGTCTCGAGCGAGCCGGAGCCGACCGCCGCGGACGACGAGGTCGACGTGGTCGCCGACGTCGCCGCCAGCCCGGTGCTGGGCCCGTCGCCATGGGCCGAGCTCGCCGGCGGAGCGGCGCTCGGCACGCTCGTGCACGGCGTGCTCGAGCACGTCGACGTCGGCGCCGACGACCTCGACGCGGAGGTCCGCCGGCGGGTGGAGGAGGAGCTGGCGTCGCGTCCGCTCGCCGTCGACGTCGACGTGCTCGCACCGGCGCTCGTCGGTGCCCTCAGCACGCCGCTCGGGCCGCTCGCTGACGACCTCACGCTGGCGGAGGCGCTCGGCCGACGCCCGTTCCGGGAGATGGAGTTCGAGCTGCCGCTCGCCGGCGGCGACTCGGTCCGGGCGGCAGGTCGCACCGGCACGCTCGCCGACGTCGCCGACCTCATGGAGGCGCACCTGCCGTCGGGCGACCCGCTGCGGCCCTTCGCGGCAGAGCTGCGCGACGCCAGCCTGCGCGGACGCACCCTGCGCGGCTACCTCACCGGCTCGATCGACCTGCTCCTGAGGCTCGACGGCGACCGTACGCTCGTCGTCGACCACAAGACCAACCGGCTCGAGAGCGGCGCGCTCGTCGAGGCCGGCGGCGGCCTGGAGGCGTACGCACCCGAGCGTCTGGCCGACGCCATGCTGCACACGACCTACCCGCTGCAGGCCCTGCTGTACGCCGTGGCGCAGCACCGGTTCCTGCGGTGGCGGCTGCGCGGGTACGACCCCGACGTGCACCTGGCCGGGGTGCTCTACCTGTTCGTGCGAGGCATGACCGGCCCTGATGGACCACGCGGTGCCGACGGGAGCCCGTTCGGCGTGTTCGCGTGGCGGCCCCCGTCGGCGCTGGTGCTCGACCTCAGTGCGCTGCTCGACGGCAGCCCGACCGACGGAGGTCCGCGATGAGCGACACGTCTGCGCCGCCCGCGGTCGAGGTGTCGGCGGGCGACCCGTTCGACCGTCAGGTCGTCCAGGGTCTCGACGTCGAGAGCGACGCGATCCTGGCCGTCCTCAACCGGGCAGGTGTCCTGGCCGCCGCCGACGTCCACGTCACCCGCACCGTCGCCCGACTGGCGGACGAGGACGACGAGGCGGTGCTGCTCGCCCTGGCCCTCGCCGTCCGAGGAGTCCGCCTCGGGTCGTCGTGCGTCGACCTCGGCGGCGTGCTCGACGACCTGCGCCTCGAGGCGCCCGACGTCGAGTGGCCGACGTACGTCGACGACCTCGACGCCTGGTGGGTCCGCGTCGACGCCAGCCCGCTGGCGTCCGGGCGCGACCGTGTCCTCGTCGTCGAGCGTCCCTTGCTGCACCTGGTGCGCTACCACGCACTCGAGGTGTCGCTGTGCCGACGGCTGGGGGAGCGGCTCGCCCTGCGACCCCCGCCCGTCGACCGGGCCGCCCTCGACGCCGACCTGCGACGTCTGTTCGGCGACCCCGGGTTCGCCGAGCAGCGGGCGGCCGCGGCCCGTGCCGCGCACTCGTGGACGACGGTGCTCACGGGCGGCCCAGGGTCGGGCAAGACCACCACCATCGCGCGACTCCTGGCGGCGCTCGCGAGCCAGCACGCCGCGACGGGGCACGACCGACCCCTGGCCGTCGGACTGGCTGCACCGACCGGCAAGGCCGCGGCCCGGATGCGTGAGGCCGTCGCCGCCGCGTCGACCAATCCGGTGTTCACCGAGGCGGAGCGCGACTGGCTGCGCACGCTGCCGGCGGGCACGGTGCACCGGCTGCTCGGCTCGCGGCCCGACCATCGGACGGCCTTCCGGCACCACGCGGGGCAGAAGCTGCCCTACGACGTCGTGGTCGTCGACGAGACGTCCATGGTCTCGTTGCTGCTCATGGAGCGGCTCGTGCAGGCCGTGCCGTCCGGCTGTCGGCTGGTGCTCGTCGGTGACGCCGAGCAGCTCGCCTCCGTCGAGGCCGGCGCGGTGCTGCGCGACGTGGTGGAAGGCCTCGGCGGCGACGACAGTCCCGTCGTCACGCACCTGCAGCAGTCGCACCGCTTCGACGGTGGCATCGGGGCCCTCGCCTCGGCGGTGGTCGAGGGCGACGCGGACCGCGTGCTCGACCTCCTGGCCGAGGGGGTCGACGGGGTGTCACTGCGGCACCCCGACGAGGTCGAGGATGTCGTGTCCGGACGTCCCGCACAGCAGGCCCGTGCCGTGGCCCGCGCCGCAGCCGAGGGCGACGTGCCCACCGCGCTGGCGGCCCTCGGCGAGCACCGGCTGCTCTGCGCGCACCGTGACGGTCCGTACGGCGTGAGCCACTGGAACGAGCGGCTGGAGCGGGAGGTGCGCATCTTCCCGGACCCGGCCCGGCCCTGGTGCGTCGGCCGCCCCGTCCTCGTCACCCGCAACGACGCCTCGCTCCGGGTCAACAACGGCGACGTCGGCGTCACCCTCGACAACGGCCACCGGCTCGTCGTGCACCTGGACTCCACGACGACCGTCTCCTCGACGCGACTCTCGTCGGTGCAGAGCGCCTACGCCAGCACCGTCCACCGCAGCCAGGGCAGCGAGTTCGACCACGTCACCCTGCTGCTGCCCGACGAGGACTCGCTCGTGCTCAGCCGCGAGCTGCTGTACACCGCGATCACCCGCGCACGCACCAGCCTGACGATCGTCGCCACCCCCGAGGTCCTCCGGCGCGCCGTCGAGCGCCGCACCGCCCGCGCCAGCGGCGTCGCCCGTCGCCTCGCCGCGATCGTCGCTCCGTGAGGGCAGGGTCCGACACGCCCCACTTCGTCCTGGGATGCAGGTCGCAGCGAGCCCTGACAGGCTGGTCGTCACGGACCACGAGTCGGGAGGAACCCCATGAAGAAGATCGTCTACGCGCTGGCGTTCGGCATCGGCTACGTGCTCGGCGCCCGAGCCGGCCGCGAGCGGTACGAGCAGCTGCGTGACGCGGCGGAGCGCTTCCAGTCCGATCCGCGCGTGCAGGACGCGGTGCACAAGGCCGAGGCGTTCGCCGAGGACGCCGTGCACGCCGTCCGCGACGAGGACAAGCGCCACGAGGTCGTCGACTCGCTGAAGGGGACGGTCGGCACCGTCCGCGCCCAGGCCACCGGCGCGGCCGAGGCGGTCAAGGAGACCGTCGAGGACGCCACGGACGGAGACCTGTCCAGCACCGTCGAGAGCGTCAAGGACACCGCGAAGGACCTGAAGGACGAGGCCGTCTCCAAGGCCTGTCTCTTATACACA
>NZ_LUNF01000070.1:0-4460 GCF_001626145.1 Aeromicrobium sp. REDSEA-S32_B7 | reverse complement strand
CACGACGCGCTCGGCGGCCGGCTGCACGTCGTCCCCGTGCGCGGGTCGACGGGCGCCGAGGTGCCCGTGACGCTGCTCGTCGTCGACGACGTCGCCTACCTGGAGTCGGCGCAGGCCTGTGGGCTGCAGCTCGGTCCGCCGGCCGCCCGGACCGCGTCCACGTGGGGCGTGGGCGAGGCGGTGCGGGCCGCCGTCGAGCTGGGGGTGTCGAGCGTCGTCGTGGGGCTCGGCGGCAGCGCCACGAACGACGGGGGAGCCGGGCTGCGTGCAGCGGTTCCTGGCCTGCGACGTCGACGTCCCGCTGCTGGGCCTGTTCGGCGCCACCAAGACGTTCGGGCCGCAGAAGGGGCTCGACGAGGCGGACCTGCTGGAGGTCGACGGCCTGCTCGACGCCTGGGTCGACGCGGTGTGCGGTCCGACCCCGGCGCAGCGGCGCGTGGCGGACGCGCCCGGGGCCGGCGCGGCGGGCGGTCTGGGCCTGGGGCTGCTGCTCCTGGGAGCGGACCGACGTCCCGGCGTCGCGGTGGTGGCGGAGGCGGTCGGGTTGGACGTCGCGTGTGCGGACGCCGACCTGGTGGTCTCCGGCGAGGGCTCCTACGACCACACCTCGCGCAGCGGCAAGGTCGTGCACGGGGTCGCCCAGGTGGCCGGACGACACGCTCGACCGTGCGTGGCGATCGCCGGACGGGTGACGGTGGGTGCGCGGGAGATGCGGGCCATGGGCGTCGAGTCGGCGTACGCGATGCTCGACCTGGTGGGGGAGGAGCGCTCGTTCGCGGACCCGTCGGGCGCTCTGGCCGACGTCGCCGAGCGGGTGGCGCGCACCTGGTCGCGCTGATCGGCGCCCCGCGAGTCCGCGCCCGGCGAGGGATCTCCTGAGGATCGGCGCGTACGATGGAATGGAACCGGCTTCCTCCTGGTTGTCCACCAGGAGAGCACCCGAGACCGACGGAGATGACATGAGCGTCGACAGCAGCACCACCCCCGAGACCACCGAGACCGCCGCCCCGGCCGACGGTGTGAACCTGTCCGCGAACGCCGCGGAGAAGGTGCGGAGCCTGCTTGCCCAGGAGGGTCGCGACGACCTCGCCCTGCGCATCGCGGTGCAGCCCGGCGGCTGCTCGGGCCTGCGCTACCAGCTGTTCTTCGACGAGCGCACGCTCGATGGCGACGAGGTCCGCGACTTCGACGGCGTGAACGTGGTCGTCGACCGCATGAGCCTGCCGTACCTGCACGGCGCGTCGATCGACTTCGTCGACACGATCGAGAAGCAGGGCTTCACCATCGACAACCCGATGGCGACGGGCTCCTGCGCCTGCGGCGACAGCTTCCACTGATGGAGTGACCTCGGGAGCTTCGCGATCGAGCCACCTCGCGAGCCCTGCGAGCGACGGTGGCGAGAGGTCGAGTGGTGCACGCCGAAGGCGTCGGACTGTATCGAGACCTCCAAGCGGTCCAAACCCCACCACGAGGTGAGCGACGAGCATGACCGCCCAGGGTGATCTCGATACACCTCCCCTCGCTAGCGCTCGTGGAGGCACTCGACCAGCGGGAGCGGGGCACTCGACCAACGAGAGCGGAGCCTCGACCAGCGGTCACCCGGCACGAGCGGCGTGACGCGAGGTCACGCCCGACTTCCTCACACGACGGCCCCCTGCGGACGCAGGGGGCCGTCGTCTAGTCTCATCTGGTGCATCTCGCGATCGCCGGCTCTGTGGCCACCGACCATCTGCAGGTCTTCTCGGGGAAGTTCTCGGACTCCCTGGTCCCGGACCAGCTCGACAAGCTGTCCGTCTCGTTCCTGGTGGAGGACCTCGACGTCCGCCGCGGCGGGTGCGCCGCGAACATCGCGTTCGGCCTGGCCGCGCTGGGCCTGCGGCCGACGCTGGTGGCGTCGGTGGGGCGTGACTTCGCCGACCAGGGCTACCAGCAGTGGCTGGAGGACGCGGGCGTCGACTGCTCGCGCGTGCACGTGTCGCCCGACAAGCACACGGCGCTGTGCACGATCACGACCGACGACGCGCACGCGCAGATCGTCACCTTCTACGCCGGCGCGATGGCCGATGCCCGCACGATCGACGTGCTGGAGCTCGGCGACTTCGACCTCGTCCTCATCGGTCCGGACGACCCGGAGGCGATGAACCGGCACACGGCGGCCTGCCGCAAGGCGGGGGTGCCGTTCGCGGCGGACCCGTCGCAGCAGCTGGCGTGGGCCGACGGCGACCTGATCCGCGAGCTCGTCGACGGTGCGGCGTACCTCTTCAGCAACGACTACGAGTCGGCGCTCATCCAGACGAAGACCGGCTGGAGCGAGGAGGAGGTGCAGGCGCACGTCGGCACGCGGGTCGTGACCCGCGGCAAGGACGGCGTGACGGTGTACCCGTCCGACGGCGCGCCGATCGAGGTCGCGGCGATCCCCGACGTCGACGCGGTCGACCCGACGGGCGTCGGCGACTCGTTCCGCGGCGGGTTCCTCGCTGGCGTGGCCGCAGGCCTGGACCTGGAGCGGTCGGCGCAGATCGGCTGCACGATCGCGGCGAGCGTCGTGGAGACGACGGGCACGCAGGAGTACACGCTGACGCGTGAGGCGTTCCTGGACCGTCTGGGCTCGGCCTACGGCGACGACGCGCGGGCCGAGGTGTCCGCCGCGCTGGACCTCGCGTGAGCGTCCCCGACACGGGTCGGGGCAAGGGTGCCCTTACCTGCTCGACGAGGGACGAGTGAGGGTACTGTGAACAGGTCATCGCATGAGTGGTGTGGACAAGAAAGGCGCCTCGTGGGTCGGATGAAGCTGGCGGCTGCTGTCGTCGTCGCAGTTCTCCTGAGTGGTTGCTCGCCCGTCGCGGACCACGACATCAAGCGCCTCGCGCTTCCTGTCGCCGCCAGTGACCGGTCGCAGCCCGTGTGGGACCTGTGGCTCGGCGCCTGGATCGCCGTGCTGGTCGTGTTCGTGCTCGTCTTCGGGCTCATCGTCTACGCCTCCGTGCGCTACCGCCGTCGCAGCGACGACGAGGTGCCCACGCAGGTGCGCTACAACCTGCCGCTCGAGGCGCTGTACACGATCGCCCCGGTGATCGTCGTCGCGGTGTTCTTCTTCCACACCGTCACGAGCCAGAACGAGGTGCTCAAGGAGGTCGAGAACCCCGACCACACGATCGAGGTCGTGGGCTCGAAGTGGCAGTGGGCCTTCAACTACCTCGACGAGGACGCCACGCAGGGCGAGGACGTGTACGACTTCGGCACGCCCGACCAGCCCGCCGAGCTGTGGCTGCCGAAGGGCGAGTCGGTGCGCTTCAACCTGCGCAGCCCCGACGTGATCCACTCCTTCTGGATCCCGGAGTTCTACTTCAAGATGGACGTCGTCCCCGGGCGTGACAACACGTTCGACATGACGCCGACGCGCGAGGGCACGTTCACCGGACGTTGCGCCGAGCTGTGCGGGCTGTACCACTCGCGGATGATCTTCAAGGTCAACGTGGTCTCGCCCGAGGAGTACGAGGCCCACCTCCAGGACCTCGTGAGGATCGGTCAGATCGGTGCCCCCGCGGGCCAGAAGGAGGCCGACGCCGTCGCCGGTCTGCGCGGTGCCGACACGGAGGACGACCAGGACGTCCAGGACGGAGCGGGTAACTGATGGCCACCACTGCGGCATTCGACGACGGTCGGGAGACCACCACCGTCCGTCGTGAGACGACGCTCGGCCAGAAGGTCGTCACGATCATGACGACCACCGATCACAAGGTGATCGGCAACATGTACCTGGCCACGTCGTTCATCTTCTTCCTGATCGGCGGCGTGCTCGCGCTGGCGATCCGCGCGAACCTCATGCAGCCCGGCTCGAACCTGCTGTCGGACGAGGCCTACAACCAGGCCTTCACGATGCACGGCACGATCATGCTGCTCATGTTCGCGACGCCGCTGTTCTTCGGCTTCGGCAACGCGATCATGCCGCTGCAGATCGGCGCGCCCGACGTCGCGTTCCCGCGTCTGAACATGTTCAGCTACTGGCTGTACCTGTTCGGCTCCACCATCGTCGTCTCGGGCCTGTTCGTGCCCGGCGGCGCGGCGAGCTTCGGCTGGTTCGCGTACGCCCCGCTCTCGGACGGCGTCAACTCGCCCGGCATCGGCGGTGACCTGTGGGTCATGGGTCTGTGGATGTCGGGTCTGGGCACGATCCTCGGTGCCGTCAACTTCATCACGACGATCTTCTGCATGCGCGTGCCCGGCATGACGATGTTCCGCATGCCGATCTTCGTGTGGAACACGCTGGTGACCAGCCTGCTGGTGCTCATCGCGTTCCCGATCTTCGCCGCCGCGCTCCTGACGCTGGCCGCGGACCGCATGCTCGGGGCCCACGTGTTCGACGCCGCGAACGGCGGCCCGATCCTGTGGCAGCACCTGTTCTGGTTCTTCGGGCACCCCGAGGTGTACATCATCGCGCTGCCGTTCTTCGGCATCGT
>NZ_LUNF01000007.1:0-2667 GCF_001626145.1 Aeromicrobium sp. REDSEA-S32_B7 | reverse complement strand
GCAAAGAGCAGGCCGAGCACGATGGTCACCACGCCCGAGACCCGCCACACCGTCTCCTGGTGCTCCAGGAGCAGGGACCCGAGGGAGCCCAGCGCCACGCCGTAGCTTGTGAACACCAGCGCGAAGCCCGCCACGAAGAGTGCCGTGCCCAGCACCAGACGCGCCCGCGGCGGACGCAGGGTCCCGGCGTCGCCGCTCTCCGGACCGGAGCCGGCCATCCCGGCGACGTAGGAGAGGTAGCCCGGCACCAGGGGGAGCGAGCACGGCGTGAAGAAGGAGAGCAGACCGGCCAGCGCGGCCACCGGCAGCGCGAGCACCATGGATCCGTCGAGGATCGCTCCCTGTGCCCCCCCGTTCATTGGGCTTCTCCCTGCATGTCGATCACCCGGTCCAGAAGGACCAGAAGCGGACCAGGACGGCAACCATGACCGCGGCGTACGGCAGGAGGGTCACCAGGCCGTGCCACTCCTGGGCGCGGGCCACTACGGGCGACTCCGCGCCCCAGCGCCCCAGCGCCCCGGAGCGCAGGTTGCGCAACGTGACGTACCACGCAATCGGCCACACCACGGACCAGACGACCATGCAGTACGGGCAGAGCGCGCCGATGCGGTAGAGGCTCTGAAACACGAGCCACCCCACCAGCGCCAGCCCTGTGAGCACCCCGACCTGCAGGCCCTGCCAGAACCAGCGCGCGAGCACGGCGCCGCTGAGCAGTGCCATCCCTGTCGTGATCACCACAGGGAAGGCTGCCACGCCGATCACCGGGTTGGGGAAGCCCAGGAGTGCGGCCTGCCACGACTCCATGATCGACCCGCAGCTCAGCACCGGGTTCACGCTGCACGAGGGGATGTACGCCGGGTCGTCGGCCAACCGGAATCGCTCGACGAGCAGCACCGCAGCCGCCACCAGGCCCACCCCGCCACCCGCGGCCAGGCCGAGGCCCAGCCGCTGGTCCCCCGTCACGACGACGCCAACGCCGCGTCGATGGCGGAGGTGAAGTCCTCGTAGGTCCGCGGCTGCAGCGGCTCGCCGTCGACGTAGAACGTCGGTGTCCCCTGCACCCCGAGCTCCAGGCCGTCGTCGACGTCGCGCTGCACCCGAGCGGCCACCTCATCCGAGGCGTAGTCGGCGTCGTACTGCTGCATGTCGAGGCCGATCTCCTCGGCGAAGCCTCGGAAGAGGTCGTCGTGCGGCACCTGCGCCTCGCCCCACTCCGCCTGGGTCTCGTACATCCGCTGGTACATTGCCTCGAGCTCGCCCTGTCGCGCAGCCGACTCCACGGCGCGCGCGGCTCGCTCGGCGTTGAAATGACCCGGCAGCGGGAAATATCGCGCGACGAAGGTGACCTCGCCGGCGTACTCCTGCCGCAGCTGCTCCACGGCCGGGTAGGCGGCGGCGCACGCCTCGCACTCGAAGTCCAAGAACTCCACGAAGGTGACTCCGCTGCTGCCCTCCTCCCCTAGGATCCGGCTGTCCTCGCGGACCAGCATCGACTCTTCCGGCGAGCCGGTCGCGACCGGTGCGGGTTGGTCACCTCCGCGGGACTGGACGACCAGCAGCAACACCACCACCGCGGACGTCACCAGGACCCCGAGGGCGATCGCGGCCTTGTTCTGCTTGGTCATGCACGTTCCCTTCAGGTCTACTATCAGCAATAGTAGCGAGCGGTTGACGACGGCACACAGGAGGGGATCTCACATGGGAGCCGGGCACGCACACGGACACGCCGGAGGGCGCCACCGGTGGAGGCTCGTGGTCACCTTCGGCATGGTCGCCACCTTCTTCGTGGTCGAACTGGTCGTTGGCCTCCTCACAGGGTCGTTGGCGTTGCTGTCGGACGCCGGCCACATGGCCGCGGACGTCGTCGCCCTCGGTGCGGCCCTGACCGCCACCAGCCTCGCGTTGAGGCCGGACCGGTCGGGACGACGCACGTACGGCTCGTACCGTGCCGAGATCCTCGCTTCTGGTTTCACCGTGCTGGTGATGCTGGGAGTGGCGACCTACATCCTCATGGAGGCATGGTCGCGTCGTGGCGAGTCGGTGTCGATCGAGACCGGGCCGATACTGGTCGTAGGTGGCTTGGGATTGCTGGTCAACATCATCTCCCTCGTCCTGTTGCGCCCCGGCGCCAGCGAGTCGCTCAACGTCAAGGGCGCCTACCTCGAGGTGATGGCAGACGCACTGGGGAGCGTCGGGGTTCTGGTTTCAGGGATCTTGGTCATGACCACAGGCAACACCGGGTGGGACGCGATATTGGCGGTCACCATAGCCGTCTTCGTCGCGATCCGCGCAGTGGTGCTCGGACGAGAGGTCCTGACCGTTCTGAGCCAGCACGCTCCGGCGGCACTGGACATCGACGCCGTGGCGCGGAACCTCGAGTCCGTCCCCGGCGTCCGCGAGTTGCACGACCTGCACGTGTGGACCCTCACCTCAGGCATGGACGTAGCTACCGCCCATCTCGTGGTGGACGGCGGCCCCACGGCGGCCGACGTCCTGGCGACCGCCCAGCAGGTGCTGCAGGACGAACACGGCATCAGTCACGCAACGTTGCAGGTCGAGGTGGATCCCAGCACCGAGTGTCACCGCGCCACGTGGTGAGTCGCGTCGAACCACACGCTCGCCTCGATCATCTCGGCGACACGCTCACCTCTTAGCACATGTAGTACT
>NZ_LUNF01000069.1:0-14656 GCF_001626145.1 Aeromicrobium sp. REDSEA-S32_B7 | reverse complement strand
TACTTCTCGTCGACTTTTAGCACACTGTTGAGTTCTCAAACATCAGACGCACACCCACCAGACAGACCCACATCAGGGCCCACCCACCAGGGGCTGGTCAAACCTACCTGACTGGTTCGGGCGAGACAAGCTCGCGGTCTTCCAGTCCTCGCTCGCCGTTGTCAGCGATCAGTCTCCAGACGAACCTGGCATTGATCGTTTCGGTTCAAGCGGGTCACACTCACCGGACACCCGGCCTTCTGGCCTTGCGCCCCGCCGTGCGGTGCAACAAGAAGAACATTACACACCCCCTCCTGGGGTCGTCAAACCACCCCCCTCCTTGTGCCTCCCACTCGCTTCTGGGGGTCCCGAAATCCCTGGAACGACGGCATCGGGCTGCGAGCGGGTGCACGCACCACGCCCCGCAGGGGCCGCGCGGTCCCCGTCTCGGTCGCGCGCGGCGCGTGTCGTCCCGAGAGCCGAGCGTCGCTGACGCGCACGGCAGCCACACGACCCCGCCCGACGGACGGAGCAGGAGAGCGCGATGTCGCTGGGAACGACGAAGAGCCCCCCGGCAGTGCCGGGAGGCTCTTCGTGGTGCGGGTGGAGCATAGGAGATTCGAACTCCTGACCTCTTCGATGCGAACGAAGCGCGCTACCAACTGCGCCAATGCCCCAGGTCTGAATCAGGTTAGCACCCGTGCCGTCTCGCCCCGCAGGGGGTCCGGACGGCCCTGACGACTACTCGCCCGACGCGCGACGCGACGTCTCGGGAGCCGCCTGCGCGGACCGGGCGCGACCCGGCAGCTCCACGTCCTCGCCCTCCACGTGACCCGACGTCCAGGCACCCGGGGCGTCGAAGTCGATGGTGCGGACGGTGCGGCCGACGCGCGGCTTGGTGACGTAGGTGGGCAGCGTGACCGGCAGCGGGTCCCAGAGGGCGGTGCCAGCGGTGCTGACCGACGGCACCGCGATCTGCAGCTTCTCCTCGAGGGCGTCGGCCGGCAGCTCTGCCCTCTCCATGACGTGCTTGCGGTCGGGCTCGACGTCCTCGAACTGGTGCGAGACGACGACGGTGTGCTCCTCGTCGGGCGTGCGCGGCGCGGCGCGCTCCGCGGTGGTGTCACGCGCGGGGAGCTTGACGGACGGCAGTCGCGAGGACAGCGGACGACGCTCGGTCGCCGGGCGGCTGATGCCACGTTCGGCCCTGACCTGCACGCGACAGGCGACGAGCCAGGCCGCCACCAGGGCGGCCGGTGCGGCCACCCAGACCGGCGAGACCACGGAGAAGCCGGCGAGCCCACCCACCACGGCGAGCGCGGTCAGCAGGGTCAGCAGCGTGCGACGGCGGCGACGGGCGGCGACGACCGCGGCGCGGCGGGTCGGCGCGTCACGGCGGGCGGTCGGGGTCTCGGTCACGGTGGGGGCCTTCGGGGTCGGCTCGGCGGCGTTCGTGGGAGTGTCGACCGGCGCCGAGAGGGGCACCTCGTCGGTGGCGTCCTCGGTCGGCTCGCCGTGGCCGCGACGGGAGATGACGCGGCTCAACGGGCTGAGCGACTCCAGGGACTCCGAGGAGCTCGCCTCGTCGTACCGACGCAGGACGAGCGGCACGAAGTACGCCGCCCACACGGCGACGACGAACGCGACGATCAGTCCATTGGCACCCACGGATCAACCGTAGGTCGCCCGCCGAGGGAATCTCCGCAGGTCAGTCGTGTGTCGCGTGAAGTTTGTGACGGATGTGGCAGGCGTGACTCACGATGGCGACCGACGTCGCGCCTCGTCGTCGCGGGTCACGCGCTCCAGCAGCCGGCCAGGACGGTCGTCGGCGAGCACCTGGAAGACCCGGTGGTCGCGCCAGGCGCCGTCGATGTGCAAGTAGCCGCGCGCCAGCCCGACCTCGTCGAGGCCGAGCTTCTGCACGACGCGCAGGCTGGCCTCGTTCTCCGGCCGGATGGAGATCTCCACCCGGTGCAGACCGACGGTGTCGAGGAGGTGGTCGACGACGAGGGCGACGGCGACGGGCGTGATCCCCCGGCCGGCGTGACGTCGCGCGATCCAGTAGCCGATGCTCGCCCACCGGGCGGAGCCCCACGAGATGCCGTTGACCGTGACCTGGCCGACCATCTCGCCGCGCCAGGTGACGACGAAGGGCATCGCCCGACCCTGCCGCGCGCGACGCCGCTGCGTCACGATCATCGCCCGGTACGACAGCGGTGCCGCTCCCCCGCCGGGCGGCAGCGTGGCCTCCCAGGGTGACAGCCACGCGACGTCGGCCCGCCGCAGCCGTGCCCAGGCGCGGGCGTCGGAGCGCCGCAAGGGCCGCACGCCGACGTCGCCGTGCGTGAGCTCGACGGGCCAACCCTTCATGCCGTCGCCCGTGGTCCCGGGTGGTCCGGGCCGGCGTGGTCGCCGCCGGCCAGCTGGTCGACGGCGTGCGGGACGACGTCGGCGAGCACCTGGATGGCGTCCTTGACGCCCCCACGCGAGCCGGGCAGGTTGACGACGAGGGTGCTCCCGGCCACGCCGGCCAGACCTCGCGAGAGCACCGCGGTCGGGACACCCTTGGCGACCCCCGCGGCACGCAGCGCCTCGGCCAGGCCGGGCAGCTCGCGGTCGAGCAGCGGTCGGGTCACCTCGGGCGTGCGGTCGGTGGGGCTGATGCCGGTTCCGCCGGTGGTCAGCACCACGGCCGCGCCCGACGCCACGGCGTCGGCGACGGCGTGTCCGACCGGGTCGCCGTCGGGCACGACGGCGGCGTCGGCGGTCTCGAGGCCCCAGGAGCGGAGCGCATCGACGAGCAGCGGTCCGGTCGTGTCCTCGTAGACGCCCGCGGCCGCGCGGTTCGACGCGACTCGGTGATGCGCGCCCGCTTGTCGACGGCCTTGACCATGTCGACGACGGTCAGGGCGGCGACGGTGACCGACGTCAGCGCCTCCATCTCGACGCCCGTGCGGTCGGTGGTGCGGACGCTGGCCGTGATCTCGACGGCGTCGTCGGCGACGTGGAGGTCGACCTCGACGCCGCTGATCGCGATCGGGTGGCAGAGCGGGACGAGGTCGGGCGTGCGCTTGGCGCCCATGATGCCGGCGACCCGCGCGACGCCGAGCGCGTCGCCCTTCGGCACACCCTCGCCGCGCAGGAGGGCCACGACCTCGGCGGACACCTCGACGCGCCCGCGTGCCGTCGCCGTGCGGCGGCTGACGTCCTTGTCGCCGACGTCGACCATCCGGGCCGCCCCGGTCTCGTCGACGTGCGTCAGCCGCGCGGCGGACGGCTCGGGACCGGCCACGTCAGAACGGCCTGTCGAGGACGAGGGTGCGGACCGTGTCGCCCAGGTTCAGGGCGGTCTCGTCCTCACCCACGACGATCAGGGCGTTCGCCTGGGCGAGGGAGCCGAGCAGGTGCGACCCGTGGCCGCCGAGCGGAGTCACCTTGGCGCCGCGGTGGGTGACCTCGAAGACGCCGCGGACGTACTGGCGGCGTCCGGGGATGGAGGCGATGTCCTGGGTGAGCACGGCGTGCACCATGGGCCGCCGGTACGGCGTGAGGCCCATGAGCCGGCGGATGGCCGGGAGCACGAACACCTCGAAGGACACGTAGGCCGAGACCGGGTTGCCGGGCAGCGTGATGATCGGGGTCTGCTCGTCGAAGATCGTGCCGAAGCCCTGCGGCTTGCCCGGCTGCATGGCGACCTTCGGGAAGGCGACCGTCCCGAGCGCCGACAGCGTCTCCTTGACGACGTCCTTCTCGCCCTCGCTGATGCCGCCGCTCGTGACCACGAGGTCGGCGCGGACGAGCTGCTCGGACAGCGTGCGTCGGAAGGTGCGCGGGTCGTCGCCGATGGCGCCCACGCGGTAGGCGATCGCGCCTGCCGCGCGCACGGCGGCGGCGAGCATGTAGCTGTTGCCGTCGTAGATGGAGTCGAAGTCGAGGTGGGCGCCCGGCTCGCGGAGCTCGTTGCCGGTGGACAGCACCACGACGCGCGGTCGCGGTCGGGCGGCGACCCTTCCCAGGCCCAGCGAGGCCAGCAGACCAGCCTCGCGCGGACCGACGACGGTGCCGGCCGGCAGGACGAGGTCGCCCTGGCCGACGTCGCTGCCGGCCCGACGGACATGCTGGCCCTCGCGCACCGCCTCGGTGAACCGCACCCGCGCGTTGCCACGGTCGGTGGCCTCGAACGGCACGACGGCGTCGGCGCCGCGCGGGACCGGCGCACCGGTCATGATCTTGACGGCCGTGCCCGGGGAGATCGCGAACGGCCGGCTCGACCCGGCGTAGATGTCGGCCACGACCGGCAGCTCGACGGGCGTGGCCGACGTGGCCTGGGCGAGGTCCTCGGCGCGGACGGCGTACCCGTCCATGGCGGAGTTGTCGAAGCGGGGCAGGGAGATCGGGGCGTGCACGTCGGCGTGCAGCGGCAGGCCGAGCGACTCGACGACCGGCTGGTCGTACGGCTCGAGCGGGCCGATGCCGCGCAGGATCTTCTCGAGGTGGTCCTCGACGGTCAGGAAGCCGTCGGGCACGCTCTCCGGACGCACGCGCGGACGCGGTCCCCGGGGTGGAGCAGCGTCGCCGGAGGGCGGAGCGGCCTCGTTCCCTGCGTCGGAAGACATGGGCGTCAGCCTAACCGGGCACCCTGCGGGACGCTGCGTGCCGTGCCGTCGTCGTCCAGGGTCGCGTCGCCGGTGACCACCACGTCGCGCCCGAAGTGCCAGTCGCCGCGCACCGTCAGGGACGAGGCCCCGGCGAGCGACGGGGCGTGCGGGATGCGGGCGTCGAAGTCGGCGATGGTCGTGTAGAAGCGGCGGTCGAGGTCGACGAGCGGCCGCGGGTCGACGGTGGCGCGCAGGCGGCTGTCGTCGCCCAGGCCGAACACGTCCGAACGGAGCAGCAGGAGGTCGTTGGTGGTCTTCACGGGCAGGAACCGCGAGCGCTCGACCTCGATGGCGGTGGCGCCGTCGAAGACCTCGACGGCGGCACCCATGGCCGACTCGATCTGCACGACCTTCGGCGACGTCTTGTCGGTGGGGTCGACGGTCTTCTCGTTGCGGATGAGCGGCAGGCCGAGCACGCCGTTGCGCTCGGTGAGCGTGTCGAGCAGTCGAGGCAGGTCGAACCACAGGTTGTTCGTGTGGAAGAAAGGATGCCGGTCCGCGTCGGCGGCGAGCGTCGCGTCGTCGTCGGCCGTCTGCGCGGTCTCGCGGAGCACGAGGCGTCCGTCGGCGCGCCGGACGACGAGGTGGCCGCCCTTGACGTCGGCGGGCGTGCGCCGGCACACCTCGGCGGCGTACGGCGCTCCGGTCGAGGCGAACCAGGCCATCATCGACGGGTCGGGCGCCGCGCCGAGGTTGTCGGCGTTGGAGACGGTGGCGTACCGGTAGCCGGCGGCCACGAGCTGCTCCAGCACGCCCGAGACGAGCAGCGCCGTGTAGAGGTCGCCGTGCCCCCGCGGTTCTGCAGGAAGTCGAGCGGCAGGCCCTCGACCGCGAGGCCCTCGTGCTGCCGCAGCCGTGCCAGCGAGTCGTCCTGCGTGCGGAAGCTGTGCATGAACAGCAGGGGCAACGTGACGTCGAGGTCGCGCCGGACCTGGAGCACCTGGCGGGCGATGATGTCGAGGAACGTGAGGTCGGAGCGGACGGGCAGCAGGCTCTTGGCCCGGTCCATGCCCATCGAGGTCCCGAGCCCGCCGTTGAGCTTGATGACGGCCGTCACCGCGGCGGCCTCGCGCTGCGCGTCGAGGTCGAAGGTGACGTCGGCGGCCCGGTCGACGTCGACCAGCGGGTCGACGTCGGCCTCGCGGACGAGGCCCGTGGCACCGCCCTCGAGCTGACGGTAGAAGTCGCTGAAGACCTCGATCGCGGGTGCCGCCACGCCGGCGCGTTCCATGGTGCTCCGTGCGAGCTCGAGTCCGTCCACGCGCCTAGGCTAGACGTATGGACCGTCCGGGCGCGCGCCAGCGGAACGACGCGGCCGCCGAGGAGAAGCGGGCGGTGCGTCCGCGACTGCTGGAGGCGCGCCGCCGTCGCGACCTCGAGCAGCGCCGAGCCGTCGACGACGCGGTCGCCGCCCACCTGCTGGCGCTGCCCTCGGTGGTCCGCGCCCGTCGGGTCGCCGCCTACCGCTCGATGCCCGGCGAGCCGGGCACGGAGGCGCTGCTCGCGGGCCTGCTCGAGCGTGGCGTGGAGGTCCTCGTGCCGGTCAGCCGGAGCGACGGCTCCCTCGCCTGGGCGCCGCACGACCCCACGGCCCCGACCGCCCGCTCGCGGCTCGGCGTCGACGAGCCAGTGGGCGCGACGCTCCCCGACGACGCGCTCGCCTCCGTCGACGTCGTCGTGCTGCCCGCGCTGGCCGTCGACCACGCCGGACGTCGTCTGGGCCGGGGCGCCGGCTACTACGACCGCGCCCTCGCCGTTCTCCCCCGCCGGCGTCGGCCGCTGCTGGTGGCCGTCGTGCACGCCGAGGAGCTCCTGACCGAGGTGCCGCACGAGCCGCACGACCTGCCGGTCGACGTGGTGGTCACCGAGAACGGCGTGTTCCGCGTGCCCGAGGCGCCGGCCTAGCTCCCGAGCCGCTCCGTGTCGCGGATCTCGCCCACCAGCTCCTCCAGCACGTCCTCGAGCATGATCACGCCGAGCACCTGGCCGGACCCGTCGGCCACCCGCGCCATGTGGGAGCCCTTGGCCTGCATGACCCGCAGGGCCTCGTAGAGCCCCGACCCCGCCCCGACGGTCGACAGCGGCCGCAGCCACTTGTCGGCGATGGGGGCGCGGCGCGCGGCGTCGTCGGTCTCCAGCACGTCCTTGATGTGCAGGTAGCCGGCGAGGTCGCCGTCGGCGTCGACGACGGGGAAGCGTGAGAAGCCGGTGTCGGCGCAGGCCCGCTCGACGTCGGCCGGCGTCGCCTCCGGCGCGACGGTCACGAGCCCGTCGCGCGGCAGCAGCACCTGCTCGACCCGCCCGTCGTGGAACTCCAGGGCACCCTGCACGAGACCGTACTCGTCGTCGTCGAGCAGACCCTCGCGGCGCGACTCGTCGACGAGGCCCGCGACCTCGTCGTGGGAGTAGGTGGAGGCGACCTCCTCCACCGGCTGCACGCCGAGCAGGCGGACCGCCAGGTTGGCGATGCCGTTGAGCATCACCACGAGCGGCCGCAGCACGGCGATGACGAGCAGCATGAACGGGCCCAGCACGAGGGCGGCGCGGTCGGGCTGCACGAGCGCGAGGTTCTTGGGCACCATCTCGCCGAACACGACGTGCAGGAACACGACCACCGACAGCGCGATCACGAACGAGATCGGGTGCACGAGGCTCTCGGGCACGTGGGCGAGCTCGAAGGCCGGCTCCATCAGGTGCGCGAGCGCGGGCTCGCTGATGGCGCCGAGCCCGAGCGAGCAGATGGTGATGCCGAGCTGTGCGGCCGCCATGGCGAGCGTGACGTTCTCCACGGCCTTGAGCGCCAGCCGAGCCGTGCGCGACCCGGCCTGCGCCAGGGGCTCGAGCTGGGTCCGTCGGGCCGAGATGAGCGCGAACTCCGCGGCCACGAACAGTGCGTTGAGGGCGAGCAGCACGAACGTCAGCCCGACCCCGACCCAGTCACCCACGGACGTCACCGCCCCCGGTCGGGTCGGCTGCCGGGCCGGCGGTCGGCTCGGCGGCCCTGCTCGAGCCGGTCTCGGCAGCAGCACCGTCGGGGGCCTGCACGGTCAGGGTCACGCGGTCGATCCGCCGGCCCTCCATGCGCTCGACGGTGAGCGAGACGTCCAGCGGCTCGGGGTCGTCGTCCTCGTCGTCCGGGGTCGGATCGACCTGCAGGTGGACGACGTCGCCGCGCACGCCGAGACGACCGAGCTCGGCGTGCAGCAGGCCGGCGA
The DNA here is from genome assembly GCF_001626145.1 of Aeromicrobium sp. REDSEA-S32_B7. Lineage (NCBI taxonomy): Bacteria > Bacillati > Actinomycetota > Actinomycetes > Propionibacteriales > Nocardioidaceae > Aeromicrobium > Aeromicrobium sp. REDSEA-S32_B7. The sequence goes on along the minus strand of NZ_LUNF01000069.1, from coordinate 6,804 downwards.
TCGTCTCGTAGTCCTCGCTCTCGGGCAGGGCCACCCCGGTCTGCTCGAGCACCTCGTCGGGTCGCAGGAGACCCGAGAGCGACCAGGCGCCGTCGGGACGGTGGCGGCTGCGGCTCGCGACGCGGTCGTGCTCGTCGAGCACCTCGCCGACGATCTCCTCGACGAGGTCCTCGAGGGTGACGATGCCGTCGGTCCCGCCGAACTCGTCGACGACGACCGCCATCTGCATCCCCTGCTCGCGCAGCAGGGCCAGCAGCGGGTCGAGCTCGAGGCTGTCGGGCACGGTGGTCACGGGGCCGGCCAGGTCGCCGAGACGGACGCCGCGACGTCGGTCGGGGTCGACCGCGACGGCCTGCTTCACGTGCACGATGCCGACGACGTCGTCCGGCGACCGGCCCGTGACCGGGAACCGTGAGTGCCCGGTCTGGCGGGCCGCCTCGATGACGTCGAGCGCGGTGTCGCGGGCGTCGAGGAAGTGCACGCGGACCCGGGGCGTGCGGACGTCGGCGGCGGTGCGGTCACCGAACGCGATGCTGCGCGCCACGAGGTCGGCCGTCTCGTCGTCGATGGCACCCTCGCGGGCGGAGCGCAGCACGAGCGAGCGCAGCTCCACCGGCGAGCGGGCCGAGCGCAGCTCCTCCTGCGGCTCGACGCCCATGCGCTGCAAGGTGCGGTTGGCCGTGCCGTTCAGGAACCGGATCGGCCAGGCCATCACGCGCGTGAACACCCGCTGCGGCAGCTGGGCGACGGCGGCCACGCGCTGGGGCAGGGCGAGGGCCAGGTTCTTCGGGATGAGCTCGCCGACCAGCATCGTGACGACGGTGCTGAGGAAGAGCGCGAGCCCGTACGCGACGGCGCTCTGCGCCCCGCCGGTGACGCCGAGGTCCTCCAGCGGTCCGCGCGCGAGCCGCCCGATGGCCGGCTCGGCGACGAACCCGATCGCCAGGTTGGTGATCGTGATGCCCAGCTGCGCCCCGCTGAGCTGGGTCGACAGGCTGCGCAGCGCCTTGAGGGTGCCGGCCGCGCCCGCGTCGCCGCGCTCGGCGTCGCGCTCGACCGTCGCGCGGTCGACCGTCACGAACGAGAACTCGGCCGCCACGAAGACGCCGCACGCGAGCATGAGGAGGAACGAGAGTCCCAGGAGGAGGAGCTCGGTCATCACGGGGTCCCGGATGAGTCAGGGTCGGTCACGATGCAGGGAACTGTACCCTTTGACGTCGGAGACCTCGTGCCGGAGCGGCACCCGCCGACCGGTGACATCCAGGAGAGAAGACCGTGCCGACCTACCAGTACCAGTGCACCGAGTGCGGCAACGCGCTCGAGGTGCACCAGTCGTTCACCGACGATGCGCTGACCGAGTGCCCCGCGTGCCAGGGCCGGCTCCGCAAGGTGTTCAACGCGGTGGGCGTCGTGTTCAAGGGGTCGGGCTTCTACCGCACCGACAGCCGCAGCACGACGACGTCGTCGGACACCTCCAGCTCGTCCTCCTCGAGCTCCTCCTCGTCGTCGAGCACGTCGTCGAGCTCCTCCTCGGGCACGTCGTCCGGCACGTCGACCTCGGGCAGCGGCTCGTCGTCCACGGGCGGCTCGGCCGCCTGACCCGCTCCCCTGTGGAGACGCGCTGGATCGGGGTCCGGCCCGCTGCCTAGCGTGCGCGGATGGACCGTCTGCGCTCCTCGCTGCTCGAGCACCGTCGTCTGCTCGCCGCCCTGTGCACCGCCCTCGCGGTGCTGCTGGCCCTCACGTCGGTGCGCCGCCCGCCCGACCAGGTGGAGGTGGCCGTCGCCGCCCGCGACCTCGCCAGCGGCACGGTGCTCTCCGCCGACGACGTCACCTCCTCGCTGCTGCCGGCAGGGGCGGCGCCCCAGCACCTGCTGTCGTCCGACGACCTCGAGGGGCGACGGGTCGGCGGGCCGATGCGTCGGGGCGAGGCGTTCACCGACGTCCGCCTCCTGGCGGCCGGACCGGTCGACGGCCTGCCGCCGGGGCACGTCGTGACGGCCGTGCGGCTGGCCGACGCGACGAGCGGCCAGGCCGTGCGCGTGGGCGACCGGGTCGAGGTGCTGGCGGTGGCGACGGGAGCGGGCGGCCCGCGCGCGTCCGTGGCGGCCTCGGGCGCGGTGGTCGCCGCCGTGCCCGACCTCGAGGACCCCGACGCCCCGGTCCTGTGGCTCACCGTCCCCCGCCGGACCGCGCTGGAGCTCGCACGCGTGGGCGTGGAGGCGCAGCTGAGCGTCGTGGTCGAGGCAGGCGACGACTGACCGCGCCTCGCCCGATGGGTGGGACGCCGCGCGACGTCGTCGCGAACCCCTAGGCTCGGGGACGACCTTCACCGACGTCCTAGGGGGACACATGATCAAGGGATTCAAGGACTTCCTGCTCCGCGGGAACATCGTCGACCTCGCCGTGGCCGTCGTCATCGGCACCGCATTCACCGCGCTGGTCACGAAGTTCACCGACTCCTTCATCAACCCGCTGATCGCGAGCACCGGCAGGAGCGACGCGGGCCAGGGGCTGGGCTTCCGCATCCGCAGCGGCGACGCGTCGACCTTCATCGACATCGGTGGCTTCATCAACGCCGCCATCACGTTCGCGATCACGGCGGCCGTCGTGTACTTCTTCGTGGTCGTGCCGATGAAGAAGATCAACGAGGCCCGCCAGCGCGGCGCCGAGCCGGAGCCGGCCGGGCCCAGCGAGGACATCGCGCTCCTGCGCGAGATCCGCGACGCGCTGCAGCGCCAGACCCCCTGAGGTCGGCAGGTCCGGCTCAGCCGCCGTGGTGGGGCGGGACGTCCCGCAGCAGCTCGTCGTCGCGACGCGAGCCTGCGGACGTCCCGTCGTCGCCGCGCTCGTCGCGCGTGGTGTCGGGCAGCAGGTCGCCCAGCAGCAGGGCCGCGCGGCGCCGACGGGCCTGCTCGGCCGCCTGACGGTCGGCGTCGGACGTCAGGTCGTCAGAGGACACCGTCGAACCAGTCCGGGGTGAGCTTCGGGAACATCGGGTGCCAGCCGGCGCGGTCGCCGAAGCGCTGGGAGGTGATGCGCTGCGAGCGTCCGAAGGTCTCCAGCCGCACCCCCGCCAGTCGCTGCGTGACGCGGTGGTGGAAGCGACCGCCGCGTCGTCCGCCGGCGAGCGCCAGCTGCTCGGCGAGGTCCTCGCGACGGCACGGCTCCGCGCCCACGTTGTAGACCCCGGCCGGCGCGGTCAGCGCGGCCTCGGCGGCCGTGCCGACGTCGTCGACGTGCACCAGGTGCACCCACGACGACGGCTCGCCCCAGCCGGTGGGCCGACCCGACCGGGCGCGCCGCAGCAGCCAGCGGGAGCCGGGATCGGGCCCGACGATCTGGCCGAAGCGCAGCACGACCACGTCGCGGCCACGACGTCCGAGGGCCCGGGCGTGCTGCTCGGCCTCGGCCACGGTGTCGGTGTCGCGGGTGATCTCGACGGGCGCCAGCTCGTCGATCCAGGCGTCACCGCCGTCGGCGTAGATCGACGAGCGGCTCTGCTGCACGAGCCGCGGGACACCCGCGGCCAGCATGGCCTCGGCCACCCGACGCGAGCCGACCGCGCGGATCCGGTCGTTCTGGCGCCACGCGCCGGGTCGCAGCATCGCGAGACCCACGGGCATGCGACCCGCGAAGTTCACGACGGCGTCGCAGCCCTGCATGCCCGTCGCCATGGCGTCGACGTCGAAGACGGTGCCGCGGTGCGGTCTCGCCCCGTGCGCCTCGGCGACGCGGGCGGCACGCTCGGAGCGCACCAGCCCGACGACCTCGTGGCCGGCGGCGACGAGGGCGGTCGTGGTGGACCGCCCCATGACTCCGCTGGCTCCGGTAAGAAAGACCTTCAACGTTCTGGCTCCGTGACGTCGGGTGATGTTCCGTCGTGCGTGGACGTTCTCACGTCCGCCGATCGGGCGACGTGATCGGACCAGAATACCCGACGAGCCGTCAGGCTCCGTCCGCGTCGCCCTCTGCCAGCTCGGTCACGAGCGGGACCACGTCGGCGATCGAGTCGACGACGCGGGTCGGTCGGAACGGGAAGCGCTCCACCTGTCCGGGCGCCGTCGAGCCGGTGAGGACCAGGATGGAGCGCAGGCCCGCCTCGAGCCCGGACAGCACGTCGGTGTCCATCCGGTCGCCGATCATCACCGTCGTCTCGGAGTGCGCCTCGATCCGGTTGAGCGCCGTGCGCATCATGAGCGGGTTGGGCTTGCCGACGAAGTACGGCTCGACCCCCGTGGCCTTGGTGATGAGCGCGGCGACCGAGCCGGTGGCAGGGAGGCTTCCCGACGGCGACGGGCCGGTCGGGTCGGGGTTGGTGGCGATGAACCGCGCGCCGCTCTCGATGAGCTGGATGGCCTTGGTGATCGCCTCGAAGGAGTAGGTGCGCGTCTCGCCCAGCACCACGTACTCCGGGTCCCGCGTGGTCATGACGTACCCGACGTCGTGCAGCGCGGTGGTCAGCCCAGCCTCGCCGATCACGTAGGCCGTCCCCTCCGGACGCTGCTCGCTGAGGAACTTCGCGGTGGCCAGCGCCGAGGTCCAGATCGACTCCTGCGGGATGTCGAGGCCCGCCGCGTGGAGGCGCGCACGAAGGTCGCGCGGGGTGAAGATCGAGTTGTTGGTGAGCACGAGGAAGGGCCGCTCGTGACGTCGCAGCGCCGCGATGAACTCGGCCGCGCCCGGGATGGCGCGCTCCTCGTGGACGAGCACGCCGTCCATGTCGGTGAGCCACGAGGCGACGGGCTTGGTCAAGGGAGCTCCTGCGGGCGGGATCGTCGGTGCGACCCGTCCGGCGACGGGTCGGTCTCCATCCTAGGCGGGCGGCGTCGCAGCCCGGCGCACGTGGAGCGTCAGCCGTCGGCAGGCACGGCGGGACCCACGACGGGCCGGTGCGGGTGCTCGCTGCGTCGGTGCGCGTGCGGGTCGATCTGGTGCACCACGGTCTCGACGAGCCACGCGTCGTCGTCGGTGCGGCACTCCACGACCACGTAGGTCCCGAGGTCGCCCTGGGTGCCGAGGGCGACGACACCGCTCATGGCAGCCGTGTGGAAGTCGGCGAGGATGTCCTGCTGCTCGGGCACGCCGCTGACCTCGTACACGACGACGGTCCAGGCGTCCTCGGTCGAACGGGACATGGTCCCTCCACGGGTGCTGATGCAGGTGCGGCGAGCGTACGACGGCACGGCCGCAGGCGCGCGTCGAGCGGACGACGCACGGGTGAACGGCTCGCGCGCTGGCAGATCGCGCCAGGAGGCGGATACTGAGGCGATGAGAGCCCGACGCGTGGTCACGGCCGTCCTCGGCGGGGCGCTCTGCGCCTCCGCCACCCTCGCAGGAGGAGCACCGGCCGCCACCGGGGCAGCCGACCCGCCACCCCTCGACGTGCGCGTGGTGCAGGCAGGTCTGCACCATCCTTGGGCGCTCACCTTCCTGCCCGACGGGTCGATGCTCTACACCCAGCGCGACCGGCTGTCGGTCACGCTGCGCGACCCGCAAGGACGTTCGACGGTCGTGCTGTCGCGTCCGGCCGGCATGTGGTCGGGCGGCGAGACCGGCCTCATGGGCATCGAGAAGTCCGCCGACTTCGCCCGCAGCGGCGTCTTCTACACGTGCCACGGCTACCGCTCGGGCGACGTGCGGGACGTCCGGGTCGTCGCGTGGCGCCTGGACCGGTCCGCGGGCCGCGCGACGTTCGTGCGCAACGTCGTGGTCGGCCTGCCGTCGAGCACGGGCCGCCACGGCGGCTGCGCGCTGCGCCGGGGCAAGGCCGACTCGCTGTTCATCGGCACGGGCGACGCTGCCCGCGGCGGCATCCCGCAGTCGTTGACGTCCGGCGGTGGCAAGGTGCTGCGCGTCTCGGCGACGACCGGCAGGGGCTACGACGACAACCCGTGGGCGTCGGCCCGCACGGCGATGCAGCGTCGGGTCTGGACGTACGGCCACCGCAACGTGCAGGGCGTCGTGCGTCAGCCGTCGACGGGCCAGATGTGGTCGGTCGAGCAGGGCTCCTACCGCGACGACGAGGTGAACGTGCTGGTCAAGGGCGGCAACTACGGGTGGAACCCGGTCCCTCGCGCGTCGGGCGACCCCGACTACAACGAGGGCGCGAACTCCCCGATGACCGACGACTCGCTCCCGGGCACGCAGCGCCAGGCGGCGTGGAGGTCGGGCACGTCGACGGTCGCGACCAGCGGCGCCGACTTCGTGAGCGGGTCGGGCTGGGGAAGCCTCGACGGCGCGCTCGCGGTGGCGACCCTCAAGGGCACGAGCCTGCGCCTGCTGACCTTCGACAGCAGCCGTCGCCTGGTGCGTCAGTACACCCCGTCGGAGCTCTCCGGCACCTACGGCCGGCTGCGCGGCGTGCAGCGCGGACCGGGCGGGGTGCTGTACGTGACCACCTCGAACGGCACGGACGACAAGATCCTGCGGGTGGCGCCGCGGGGGTGAGGCGGGGGACTCGCCCGAAGCCAGGGGCACGCAGGACTCTGCGTCGGTGCGCTGGAGGTCGGACGCTTCTGCGTTCGCGACGGGATCCCGACACCAACGCAGCATCCTTCGACCCTCCGCGCAGGGACCCAGAGTCTCCAGTTCGCCGCCGCTGAGTAGCGAGCCGCGTCGGTTGGTGCCCCCGGCAGGATTCGAACCTGCGACCTGCGGTTTAGGAAACCGTTGCTCTATCCCCTGAGCTACGGGGGCCCGCGGGTGCGTGCGATCACCGCGACGCGCCCAGTGCAGCGTACCGGGCCGACGTCGCGGAGCAGCGGGGCGTGAGCCGAGCTCCGGTTCGGGCGTCAGGACGCG
>NZ_LUNF01000068.1:0-5087 GCF_001626145.1 Aeromicrobium sp. REDSEA-S32_B7 | reverse complement strand
CGTCGACGCGCGCAGGCTCGCTGCGCAGGACGGTGGTCACGCCTGGTGCTCCTGGGGGGGGTGGAGGACGGCGCGTCGGTGGACGGGCCTCGAGAACTCTGACAGCGCGCGACGGCGTCCGGAGCGTCTGCGGTGAACGGGTGATGAATGGTCGGCGAGCACTCGGGGGAACGTGTCGTCGGCCCGTCCCGGGACCTGCGCCGCGCGCCCGGCAGGCCCGCGGTCGCGCTGCAGGAGGAGGTCCGCGTCGCTAGCGTGGGCCCATGAGTCTCGAACGTCCCGTCACCCCCGACCCCTACCCGCTGCTGCCCGGCGCGGCGTCGTTCTCGGTCACGAGCGACGACGTCACCGACGGCGCCCCGCTCAAGGACGACCAGGTCAACGCCCACGGGGACACGTCGCCGCAGCTGTCCTGGAGCGGCGCCCCCGAGGGCACGCAGTCCTACGTCGTGACCTGCTACGACCCCGACGCCCCGATCGTCTCGGGCTTCTGGCACTGGACGGTCGTCGACATCCCGGCCGACGTCACCTCGCTCGACGCCGGTGCCGGCGCGAGCGACGACACGCTGCCCGAGGGCGCCTTCCACGTCCGCAACGACGGCGGCGGCAAGAACTTCATGGGGGCTGCGCCGCCGGAGGGCGACCAGCCGCACCGCTACTTCTTCGTGGTCCACGCGGTCGGCGAGGAGAAGCTCGGGGTCGACGGTGACGTCAGCCCCGCGGTCGTCGGCTTCAACCTGGCGTTCAAGACGCTCGGCCGCGCGATCGTCCAGGGACGACCGGGTCGGCGGTGCCGCCACCGGTCCCGACCCCGGGCTTCTCGGCGGCCTTCGCGGCCTCGAGCGCCGCCTCGACGGCGGCTTGGGTGCCGGCCGAGGACTCTCCCGTCTCGACGGGCTCGTCGAGGTCGACGCGGGTGCGGCTGCCTCCGCCGTCGACGGGGATCGTGCCGAGCTGGTTGCCGAGCGTGCCGAGTGCCTTGGTGAGCTCGGCCGGGATGATCCAGGTCGAGGCGTTCTCGCCGCTGGCGATCTTCGGCAGCGTCTGCAGGTACTGGTAGGACAGCAGCTTCTGGTCGGGGTTGCCGTCGTGGATGGCCTGGAAGACCGTCTCGATGGCGCGGCCCTCGCCCTGCGCCGTCAGGATGGCGGCCTGCTTCTCGCCCTCGGCCGACAGGATCGCGGCCTGCTTCTCGCCCTCGGCGGTCAGGATGGCGGCCTGCTTCTGGCCCTCGGCGGTGAGGATGGCACTCTGGCGGTCGCCCTCGGCGGTGAGGATGGCGGCGCGCTTGTCGCGCTCGGCACGCATCTGCTTCTCCATCGCGTCGATGATCGACGGCGGCGGGTCGATGCCCTTGAGCTCGACGCGGTTGACGCGGATGCCCCACTTGCCGGTGGCCCCGTCGAGCTCGCCGCGCAGGCCGGAGTTGATCTGGTCGCGGCTCGTGAGCGCGTGCTCGAGGCTCATGCCACCGATGATGTTGCGCAGCGTCGTCATGGTGAGCTGCTCGATGGCCTGGATGTAGTGGGCGATCTCGTACGTCGCGGCCACGGGGTCGGTCACCTGGAAGTAGATGACGGTGTCGATGGAGACCGTCAGGTTGTCCTCGGTGATCACCGGCTGCGGCGGGAACGAGACGACCTGCTCGCGCAGGTCGATCATGTAGCGCACCTTGTCGATGAACGGGACGACGATGTTCAGGCCGGCCGAGAGGGTGGTGCGGTACTTGCCGAACCGCTCCACGATGCCGGCGCGGGCCTGCGGGACGATCTTGATCGTCATCGTCACGACGACGACGGCGAGGATCGCCAGCAGGACCAGGAAGATGGTCAAGGCGGTCATGCTCAGGACTCCTTCGGGGTGATGACGGCGGTGGCGCCGTCGATGCGGGTCACGACGACCTCGGCTCCAGGCGCCACCTCGGCGTCGCCCTCGGTGCGGGCCGACCACACCTCGCTGGCGAGGGTGATCCGGCCGCCGAACGGGCCGACCGGCTCGAGCACCACGCCGGTCCGACCGACGAGGGCGTCGTGGCCGGTGGTGAGCGTCGGGCCGGCGTGCAGGCGGGCGACCATGGGTGGTCGGGCGAAGAACAGCAGCCCGACGCCGACGACGCCGAACGCGAGCATCGCCACCCAGAAGGGCGCACCCAGCGCGCTGGCGACCGCGCCCGCGAGCGCACCGATCGCGAACATGAGCAGCACGAGGTCGAGGCTCAGCAGCTCGGCGACCGCCAGCAGGACGGCGACACCGACCCAGGTGACCCAGGCGTTCTCCGTCATCCACTCGATCATCGGTGGTCTCCTCTCGTGACGGCGCTGTCGCGCACACGCGTCGGGCGCGTCACGCTACCAGCCACGTGAGGCACGACGTCAGCGCAGCGCTCGTCGACCGTACTGCGCGCGCCGGGCCGCGTAGCGACCGTCGACGTGGTCGAGCTCGAGGCGCATCCCGAACGTGCTGCCAAGATTCTCCGCGGTCAGCACCTCGGCGATCGGACCCCGCGCGACGACGGCGCCGTCGCGCAGCAGGAGCACGTGCGTGAAGCCCGGTGGGATCTCCTCGACGTGGTGGGAGACCATCACGAGCACGGGTGCGCCAGGGGTCGAGGACAGCACGTCGAGGCTGGCCAGGAGGTCCTCGCGGGCCCCGAGGTCGAGCCCGGCGCCCGGCTCGTCGAGCAGCAGCAGCTCGGGGTCGGTCATCAGCGCGCGGGCGATGAGCGACCGCTTGCGCTCGCCCTCGGAGAGCGTCCCGAAGGTGCGGTCGGCGAGGCCGGTGATGCCGAGCTCGCCCATGATCTGGCGGGCGCGCTGCACGTCGTCCTCGTCGTAGGTCTCGCGCCAGCGTCCGGTCACCGCGTGCGCGGCGGACAGCACGACGTCCTCGACGCGCTCCACCGGCGGGATCCGGTCGGCGACGACGGTCGCGCCGTGCCCGATCCGGGTGCGCAGGTCGAAGACGTCGGTGGCGCCGAGGCGCTCCCCCAGGATCTGCGCGCTGCCCGACGTCGGGTGCAGGTGTGCGCCGACGACCTGCAGCAGCGTGCTCTTGCCGGCGCCGTTGGGGCCGAGCACGACCCAGCGCTCGTCGTCGTGCACGGTCCAGGAGACGTCGTCGAGCAGGCGCTTGCCGGGCCTGACCACGCTCACCGAGTCGAGCTGGAACGCGGTGGCCATGCGGGGTCTCCTGCTGCTGGTCGGACCGGACGACGGCGCGCTCGCACCGGGGCGAGCGCGCTGTGTCCAACCTATCGTGGCGTCCCGCGTCGCCGACGGGCGGTCGGGCGATAGCCTCGGTCCCGATGACCGCCCACGTGCCGGCCGTGCACCTCACCTCGCCCACCCTGCTGCTGACCCTGACGGGACCCGACCGCAGCGGCGTCTCGACGAGGCTGTTCGCGTCGCTCGAGCCGTTCGAGGTCGAGGTCGTCGACGTCGAGCAGCTCGTCGTCCGCGGTCGTCTCGTGCTGAGCGTGCTCGTGTCGCTGCCCGACGACCCGCGGGCGCTGGAGGACGCCGTCCGCGCCACCGCCACGGAGCTCGACATGGTGGTCGAGGTCGAGCACGGGGTCGGCGACAACCGTCCGCGTCGCGTGGGCCGCAGCCAGGTCACGCTGCTCGCCCACCCCCTCCGTCCGGCAGCGATGACGGCGCTGACCAGCCGCATCAAGGCGGCGGGCGGCAACATCGACCGCATCCTGCGTCTGGCCCGCTACCCCGTCACGGCGCTGCGCCTGGAGGTCTCCGGGGCCGACCCCGACGTCCTGCAGGTCGAGCTCGCGGCGGCCGCCTTCGAGCACGGCGTCGACGTGGCCGTCGAGGAGCGCGGCATCCTGCGCCACGCCCAGCGGCTCGTCGTGATGGACGTCGACTCCACGCTCATCCAGGGCGAGGTCATCGAGATGCTCGCCGAGCACGCCGGCTGCGCCGACGAGGTCGCGGCGGTCACGGAGTCGGCGATGCGGGGCGAGATCGACTTCGAGGAGTCGCTGCGCCAGCGCGTGGCCCGGCTCGAGGGCGTGCCGGCGTCGGCGCTCGACGACGTCTACGCGGCCCTGGAGTACACGCCCGGCGCGCGCACGATGGTGCGCAGCCTCAAGCGGCTCGGCTACCGGTTCGCGCTCGTCAGCGGCGGCTTCACCCAGATCATCGAGCGCATCGCCGACGACCTGGGCATCGACTACTGGGCGGCGAACGAGCTGGAGGTCGTCGACGGCCGACTCACGGGCGGCGTCGTGGGTGCCGTGGTGGACCGGGCCGGCAAGGCGGAGGCGCTGCGCCGCTTCGCCGCCGAGGCGCGCATCGGGCTGAAGAACACGGTGGCGGTCGGCGACGGGGCCAACGACCTCGACATGCTGGCCGCGGCGGGGCTGGGCATCGCGTTCAACGCCAAGCCGATGGTCCGCGACCAGGCGCAGACGTCGGTCAACGTGCCGTACCTCGACTCGGTCATGTACCTGCTCGGCATCACGCGCGAGGAGGTCGAGGCCGCCGACGCGGCCGAGGAGGAGCCGACGGGCCCGGCGGCGTCGCAGCCGGGACCCTGACGGGGTCTACTCGTCGTCCTCCAGGCGGAAGCCGATCTTCATCGTCACCTGGTAGTGCGACACGTCGGTGTCGGTGATGGCGCCGCGGATGCCCTCGACCTCGAACCAGTCGAGGTGGCGCAGGGTCTGGCCGGCGCGCTGGATGCCGTTCTCGATGGCCTGGGTGACGCCCTCCGGGGAGGTGCCGACGATCTCGGTGACGCGGTAGGTGCGGTTGCTCATGACAGCATCATGCCGGTGTCCTCCTCCTCACGTCCCGGCGCCCGGCGGGTCCGCCTGACGCGACGTACGCTGGAGAGGTGAAGCACACACCGCCGAAGGGCTCGTCGACCGGCTCCGCTGGCAGCCGCGACGAGCAGGTCTACTCGATCACCTCGGCCAGCGAGGGGCACAGCGACGAGCTGGGGTCCCGCGAGCTCCGCTACGCCCTGAGCATGGGCGTGCGCACCCTCTGCTTCATCGGGGCCGTGATCGCCTGGAACCACGTCATGTGGCTCGCGATCGTGCTCCTGGTGGGCGCGGTCTTCCTGCCCTACAC
>NZ_LUNF01000067.1:0-19355 GCF_001626145.1 Aeromicrobium sp. REDSEA-S32_B7 | reverse complement strand
GTGTATAAGAGACAGGACCTGGTCCGGCGCGAGCGGTCGGCGGGGCGGGCGGCCGAGGGGCCCGACGCGCTCGCCCTGGCCATCTGCCAGATCTGGCGTGGCGGCGCGCAGAACCGTCTGCAGCAGGCCCACGCCGCTGCCCAGCGCAAGGAGTCCCTCCGATGATCGCCCACGTCCGCGGCCAGGTGGCCGCCCTCTCGCTCGACTCCGCCGTCATCGACGTGGCCGGCCTCGGCCACCTCGTGCACTGCACGCCCGGCACCATCGCCCGGCTGCGGCTGGGGGAGCAGGCCCAGCTCGCCACCACGCTGGTCGTCCGCGAGGACTCCCTGACCCTCTACGGGTTCGCCGACGCCGACGAGCGCGACATGTTCCTGCTGGTGCAGACCGCCAGCGGCATCGGGCCCAAGGTCGCCCTCGCGATGCTCGCCGTCCTCGCCCCCGACCGGCTGCGTCGCGCCATCGCCGAGTCCGACCACGCGGTGCTCACGTCCGTGCCCGGCATCGGCCGCAAGGGCGCCGAGCGGATCGTGGTCGAGCTGAAGGACCGCGTCGGCCCGGCCCCCGTCGCGACGTCCGGCGGCACGGGTGGAGGCGAGCCGTGGCGGGCCCAGGTGCTCGAGGCGCTGCAGAGCCTCGGCTGGTCCTCGCGCGACGCCGAGCGCGCCATCGACGCCGTGGCCGACTCCGCGGGCGACGAGCCCGACGTCGGGCAGCTGCTGCGCCTCGCCCTGCGATCCCTGTCGAAGGCGTGAGCGGCGTGCACGACGAGTACCGCGACTCCTTCGCCGACCTCGACGCCGTCCTCGCCGAGGCCACGCCCGACGACCGCGCCTTCGACGCCGCCCTGCGCCCGCGCACGCTCGAGGAGCTGGTCGGCCAGGAGCGGGTCCGCGAGCAGCTCTCCCTCGTGCTCGAGGCCGCGCAGCAGCGAGGCCGCACACCCGATCACGTCCTGCTCTCCGGTCCTCCCGGCCTGGGCAAGACCACGATCGCGATGATCATCGCCCACCAGCTCGGTGCGCATCTGCGCCTCACCAGCGGTCCCGCCATCCAGCACGCGGGCGACCTCGCCGCGATCCTGTCCGGTGTCGACGAGGGCGACGTCCTCTTCATCGACGAGATCCACCGCATGTCGCGGCCCGCGGAGGAGCTGCTGTACATGGCGATGGAGGACTTCCGGGTCGACGTCGTCGTCGGCAAGGGCCCGGGCGCGACGGCGATCCCGCTCGAGATCCCGCCGTTCACCGTCGTCGGCGCCACCACCCGCGCCGGGCTCCTGCCCGGGCCGCTGCGCGACCGGTTCGGGTTCACCGCCCAGCTCGACTACTACGAGGCCGCCGAGCTGCAACGCATCGTCGAACGGTCCGCCCGGCTGCTCGACCTCACCATCTCCGACGACGGCGCCCGCGAGATCGCCTCCCGCTCCCGCGGGACCCCGCGCATCGCCAACCGGCTGCTGCGTCGCGTCCGTGACTACGCCCAGGTGCGCGGAGACGGCACCGTCGGCCACCCCGAGGCGCGCAAGGCCCTCGCCCTGTACGAGGTCGACGACCTGGGGCTCGACCGGCTCGACCGTGCCGTGCTGCAGGCGCTCTGCGGCAGCTTCGGCGGGGGACCGGTCGGCATCAGCACGCTCGCCGTCGCCGTCGGTGAGGAGCGCGAGACCGTCGAGGAGCTCGCCGAGCCGTTCCTCGTCCGGCTGGGCTTCCTCGCGCGGACGCCGCGCGGTCGGATCGCGACCCCAGCCGCCTGGCGTCACCTCGGGCTCGCCGCACCGGCCGACCCGGCACAGCTCCCGCTCGACGACGCCTAGCCGCGGCGCGCCCGCGGCGGGGCAGGCGTCCGTCCCGACACGCCCTCGTGGAAGCATGGGAAGGGCCACGGTGCTTGGTTGCGTGTCTAAACTTCCTCCTGGCCCTGAGCCAGGTCCGCCCTGCGGACGACACCCCACCCTGACGGAGCATCTCCCGTGACCGACCTCTACAGCCTCCTGCCCATCGTCCTGCTGCTCGTGATCTTCTACCTGCTGGTCATGCGACCGGCGCGGGCGCGGCAGAAGGACTACCAGAACACCCAGGCCGCCCTCGAGCCCGGTCGTCGTGTCATGCTCGCCAGCGGCATCTACGGCGAGCTCGTCTCCCTCGGTGACGTCGAGGCGGAGCTGCGGATCGCCCCGGACACCGTGATCACCGTCAACCGCCAGGCCGTCGCGAAGGTCGCCGACCCGAGCCCGACCCCCGAACCCGAGAGCCCGAACGACTGATGGCCAGACCTGCGCCCCGACCCGGGACCCCGCGTCCTCGTCGCACCCTCCTGCTGTTCCTCGCGCTGGTCGTGGCGCTCTACGGCCTGCTCGTCGGCGTCGACCTGAAGCACGACGACGGCGCCGTCTGGAAGCCGCGCCTCGGCCTCGACCTCCAGGGCGGCACCCGCATCACCCTGCAGGCCGAGGCCTCGTCGGGCGACGTGACGCCGGAGAAGCTGCGCGAGGCGCGCGACATCATCGACCAGCGCGTCAACGCCACGGGCGTGTCGGAGGCCGAGGTCACGACCCAGGGCGGCAACCAGGTCATCATCGAGATCCCCGGCGAGCGCCGCGGCAACATCGTCGACCAGGTCGGCAAGACGGCCCAGCTGCGCTTCCGGCTCGTCTGGGCACAGGCCCAGGGCGCCACGGGACAGCCGCTCGACGACGCGGCGCGCGCGAAGGCCGAGAAGGCGGTGTCGGCGGTCGACTGGACCAAGCTGTCGCTCGACCAGATGATCGCCGCCGAGACCGACTCGCCGGCCACCCTCCCGAAGCAGTACTCCGACGGCGTCGCCGCGCTGCAGCAGCTGGCCGCCGGGTTCCAGTGCTCGCCGGACGGCAACCAGGTCGAGGACGTCCCCAGTCGGCCGCTCGTCACCTGCGACCCGACCAACGGCCAGGTCTTCGTCCTGAGCCCCTCGGTCATCGAGGGTTCGCAGGTCAAGAAGGCCGAGCAGGTCTACGACAGCCAGCGGTCGCAGTGGGTCGTCTCCATCGCGATGCGCGACTCCGGCTCCAAGGTGTTCGACGCCGTCACCACCGCGCTGACGCCGCAGCAGAAGAGCTTCGCGATCGTCCTCGACGGCGAGGTGCTCAGCGCGCCGACGTCGCAGGCGGTCATCCGCAACGGGCAGTCCCAGATCCAGGGCAGCTTCACGTCGACGTCGTCCAAGGCGCTCGCCAACCAGCTCACCTACGGTGCGCTGCCCCTGACCTTCAAGGTCAACGGCGTCTCCGTGGAGGGTCCGTCGCTCGCGGGCAGCCAGCTGCAGGCCGGTCTGCTCGCCGGCGGCGTGGGCCTCGTGCTCGTCATGGGCTACCTGCTGCTCTACTACCGGGGCCTCGGCCTCGTGGCCATCGGCTCGCTGCTCATGGCCGCCGCCGTCAGCTACGCCATGGTCCTGCTGCTCGGGCAGTCGCTCGGCTTCACGCTGACGCTGCCCGGGATCGCCGGCCTGATCGTCGCGATCGGCATCACCGCAGACTCCTTCATCGTGCTCTTCGAACGCATCCGTGACGAGGTGCGTGACGGCAAGTCGCTGCGTCTGGCGGTCGAGTCGGGGTGGGACCGTGCCCGGCGCACGATCCTGGCGGCCGACGGCGTCTCGCTGCTGGCGGCGGTGATCCTGTTCATCTTCGCGATCGGCGTGGTGCGCGGGTTCGCCTTCGCGCTCGGCCTGACGACGATCATCGACGTCATCGTGGTGTTCCTGTTCACGAAGCCGCTGATGTCGCTGCTCGCCAGCACGACGTTCTTCGGCAAGGGGCACAAGCTCTCCGGCTTCGACGCCGCACACCTCGGCATCGGTGAGCGTGCCGTCGACCAGTCCGGCCCCGCCCGGACCCGCACGGGAGGACGCGCCTGATGGGACGTCTCAGCAGCTTCGGCCAGCACCTCTACACCGGCCGCGTCTCGGTCGACTTCGTCGGCCGCCGCCGGCTCTGGTACACGATCTCCGTCGTGATCCTGCTGGCGTCCACGCTCGGCTTCGTCGTGCAGGGCTTCAACCTGGGCATCGAGTTCAAGGGTGGTGTCGAGCTCACCGCCAAGGTGCAGCAGGCCGACACCGCGACCGCCGACCGGCTCACGCGCGCCATCGACGAGGCCGGCGTGCCGGAGGCGGGTGACCCCATCGTCACCACGTCGGGCCAGGACACGATCCGCATCGACGTCCGCGCCCTGACGCAGGACCAGACGGCCACGCTCGAGAAGGCGCTCACCGACGCCGGCGCCACCGAGGTCAGCCAGAACCTGATCGGCCCGTCGTGGGGCAAGCAGGTGGCCAGCAAGGCGCTCACCGGCCTGCTCGTGTTCCTCGTGGTGGTCGTCGTCTTCATCGCGGCCTACTTCCGCGACTGGCGGATGTCGCTCGCGGCCGTCGTCGCACTCGCGCACGACGTGCTCATCACCGCGGGCGTGTACGCGTGGTCGGGCTTCGAGGTGACGCCCGCGACCGTCACGGGCTTCCTGACCATCCTCGGCTACTCGCTCTACGACACCGTCGTCGTCTACGACAAGGTGCGCGAGAACACCCACGGGGTGCTGGCCTCGAACCGTCGCACGTACGCCGAGCAGGCGAACCTGGCGGTCAACCAGACCCTCGTACGGTCCATCAACACCTCGGTCACGGCCCTGCTGCCGGTGCTCGCGCTGCTCGTCGTCGGCGTGGGCGTCCTCGGGTCGGGTCCGCTCAAGGACCTCGCGCTGGCCCTCTTCATCGGGATGGCGGCCGGCACCTACTCCTCGATCTGCATCGCGACGCCGCTCGCGGTCCAGCTGCGCGAGCGCGACCCCGCCGTCAAGGCGCACACGAAGCGGGTGCTCGCGCGGCGGGCCAAGGACGCCCAGGTCGCGGCCGAGCACGCAGCTGCCGACGACGCCGATCCGGTGGCGGCGGGGGAGCAGGGCGCCGCCGTCCGCGGTCCCGGCGAGCGTCGCCAGCCGTCCCGTCCGCCGCGTTCGGCGCGCAAGGGCGGCACCGGGTCGGGCGGACGGTGACGGCGTGGGGCCGTGGGCCCGCCGAGGATCGGCATGACATGCTTGCGGGCATGAAGAAGCTTGCCCTCGCCGGCGCCCTGCTCGCCGCCACCACCACCCTGACCGCCTGCGGATCCGGCAGCAGCGCTTACTGCTCCGACCTGAAGTCCGCCACGAAGCAGTTCGACTCGCTCGAGAGCAACGACCTCGGCAAGATCGACGAGGCGTTCAAGACGTTCCACGAGCTCGCCGACGAGGCCCCCTCCGACATCAAGAGCGACTGGAAGGTGCTCGACGACGGCATCACCTCCGTCGAGAAGGCGCTCGATGACGCCGGGCTCAAGATGTCCGACCTCGCGAAGGTCCAGTCGGGCAACCTGCCCGAGGGCGTCGACATGACGAAGCTGCAGGGTCTGGCCTCGGAGTTCCAGAAGCTCGGCGACGAGAAGTTCACCAAGGCGTCCGACGCGATCGAGAAGCACGCCAAGGACGAGTGCGACGTCGACCTGAAGACGTCCTGACCTCCGTGGACGCCGCTACGGCGATCGACGCCTGCGTCCGGCCGGTCGAGGACTGGCCGGTGCAGGGCGTCACCTTCCGTGACGTCACGCCGCTGCTCGCCGACCCGGACGCGTTCGGCGCGGTGACGGCCGCGCTGGCCGACGCCGTCCGTGAGCTGCGCCCCGACGCCGTCGTCGGTGTCGAGGCGCGTGGCTTCATCTTCGGTGCGCCCCTGGCCCTCGAGCTCGGCGTCGGTTTCGTGCCCGTGCGCAAGGAGGGCAAGCTGCCTGCCGACACGCACCGCGCCACGTACGCACTCGAGTACGGCGAGGCGACCGTGGAGATCCACACCGACGCGCTGGCGCCCGGCGCCCGCGTCGTCGTGGTCGACGACGTCCTGGCCACCGGCGGCACCCTGCGTGCGGCCGCCGAGCTCGTGCAGACCTGCGGCGCCGAGGTCGTGGGCAATGCGGTGGTCCTGGAGATCGGGCCGCTCGGAGGCCGCGACAGGCTCTCTGACGTCCCGCTCGTGAGCCTGCGCCGCTACTGAGGACCGGAGACCGTGAACCCTCGACACACCCGCACCATCGCCCTCGTGCTCGTCGCCATCCTGGTGCTGACGGCGGCCGCCACCCTGCTGGACGTGCTCCTCTGACACGCCGCTCCGGTGGTGGCCGCCCCTGGCCTACGATGGAAGGCACGACAGGAGCAGTGAGTGGCTGATCGCATCGAGACACCGCAGGCCGGAGCCCCCGAGGGGGCGCCGGCGACCGAGCCTGCCCGCGTCGACCCCGCTCCGGCGGGCGCCCGGGTGCGCAGCCGGCTGGCGCGCATCGGTGGTCGCTCGACGCCGCAGAACCCGGTGCTCGACCCGCTGCTCGCCGTGTACCGCGAGAACCATCCGAAGGCCGACGTCGACGTCATCCGCAAGGCGTACGAGATCGCCGAGCGCATGCACGAGGGCCAGAAGCGCAAGAGCGGCGACCCCTACATCACCCACCCGCTCGCGGTCGCGACGATCCTGGCCGAGCTGGGCATGACCGGTCCGACGCTGTGCGCAGCGCTCCTGCACGACACGGTCGAGGACACGCCGTACACGCTCGACGCGGTGAGCACCGACTTCGGCGAGGAGGTGGCGCTGCTCGTCGACGGCGTCACCAAGCTCGACAAGGTCAAGTACGGCGACTCGGCGCAGTCGGAGACGATCCGCAAGATGGTCGTCGCGATGAGCCGCGACATCCGCGTGCTCGTCATCAAGCTCGCCGACCGCCTGCACAACATGCGCACGCTGCGCTACCTGCGCCAGGACAAGCAGGAGCGCATCGCCCGCGAGACGGTCGAGATCTTCGCGCCGCTCGCGCACCGGCTCGGCATGAACACGATCAAGTGGGAGCTCGAGGACCTCGCCTTCTCCACGCTGCACCCGAAGGTCTACGACGAGATCGTCCGCCTCGTGGCCGATCGTGCGCCGTCGCGCGGCCAGTTCCTGGAGCGGGTCATCGGCGAGGTCGAGTCCGACCTGCGGCACGCGAAGATCAAGGCGACGGTCAGCGGCCGGCCCAAGCACTACTACTCGATCTACCAGAAGATGCTGGTGCGCGAGCGCGAGTTCACCGACATCTTCGACCTCGTCGGCGTGCGGATCCTGGTCGACTCCGTTGCCGACTGCTACGGCGTGCTGGGTGTGCTCCACGCGCGGTGGAACCCGATCCCCGGTCGGTTCAAGGACTACATCTCGGTCCCGAAGTTCAACATGTACCAGTCGCTGCACACGACCGTGATCGGCCCGCAGGGCAAGCCGGTCGAGCTGCAGATCCGCACGCACGCCATGCACCGTCGCGCCGAGTACGGTGTCGCGGCGCACTGGAAGTACAAGGAGAACGGCAGCGCGCGTCCGGCCACCGGCAAGAACGCCTCGCCGGGCAGCGACGACATGGCCTGGCTGCGCGAGCTGGTCCAGTGGCAGTCCGAGACCGAGGACTCCGTCGACTTCCTCGACAACCTGCGCTTCGAGATGAACAGCGCGGGCGTGTACGCCTACACCCCGCGCGGCGACGTCATCCAGCTGCCCGCCCAGGCCACCCCGGTCGACTTCGCCTACGCCGTGCACACCGAGGTGGGCCACGCGTGCATCGGCGCCCGCGTGAACGGACGGCTCGTCTCGCTGGAGTCGGAGCTGAAGACGGGCGACGTCGTCGAGGTCTTCACGTCCAAGTCGCCTGACGCCGGGCCCAGCCGCGACTGGCTGGAGTTCGTCAAGAGCCCGCGCGCGCGCAACAAGATCCGTCAGTGGTTCACCAAGGAGCGGCGCGAGGAGGCGATCGAGCACGGCCGCGACCTCATCGCGAAGCAGATGCGCAAGGAGAACCTGCCGCTGCACCGCATCTTCAAGCACGACACGCTCGACGCGATCGCCAAGGACCTCAACCTTCCCGACGTCTCGGCGCTGTACGCCGCCGTGGGGGAGAACAACGTCGGTGCGCAGAACGTCGTCGAGCGGGTCATCGCCCTGTCCGGCGGCCGCGACGGTGCGGAGGAGGACCTCGCCGAGGCGACCGTCATCCCGGGCAGCGGCTCGCGCCGTCCGCGCGGCGACGGCCAGGCGGGTGTGCTCGTCGTGGGCGTCTCCGGCGACCTCATGGTCAAGCTCGCCCGCTGCTGCACGCCGGTGCCGGGCGACGACATCGAGGGGTTCGTCACCCGAGGCTCGGGCGTCTCGGTGCACCGCAAGGACTGCGTGAACCTGCAGTCGCTGCGCTCGCAGCCCGAGCGTCTGGTCCCCGTGCAGTGGGCCCCCACGGCGCACAGCACCTTCCTCGTCGCCATCCAGGTCGAGGCGCTCGACCGGCCGCGCCTGCTCAGCGACATCACCCGGATCATCTCCGACCAGCACGTCAACATCCTGTCGGCGGCGCTGACCACCGGGCGCGACCGAGTCGCGAAGAGCAAGTTCAGCTTCGAGATGGGCGACCCGAAGCACCTCGACCACGTGCTCGCGGCCGTGCGGCACATCGAGGGCGTCTTCGACGTCTACCGCGTCACCCAGTGACGCTGCCCTGACGACGGGGTCCTGGCCGCCAGCCCAGGACCCCACCGTCAGGACACCCGTCGTCTCGTCAGGTCGGGATCACCTTGAACAGGAAGCGCCGGCGCACCATCAGCCAGATCAGCCCGAGCTCGACGGTGTGCACGACGGCGCCCTGCCACGGGCTGGTGCGGTCGAGGCCGGGGATGTTGGCGACGGCCACGACGAAGAAGACGTGCACGATGAACACGTAGAGGCTGGCCGCGCCGATCGGCACGTAGAACCAGCCGAACACGCGGTTCAGCGGCTTCCACGCGGCCGTGAGCAGCGCGTAGGCGACGACCAGCACGAGCAGCAGGTCGATGAGCCGCCCCGGCTGCAGGTAGATGCGCTGGTAGAGGTTCTCGTACAGCCAGTCGTAGCGCACGATCCCGAGGAACGGCGCGCCCTGCGTCGCCCACAACGTCGTGAGCACCACCGCGTACCCCACGACGAGAGTCGTGACGACCGCGACGCCGCGCCGGCTCGTCAGCGCCCGGGTGATCGGGCGGCGGTAGTAGCCGATCACGAGTCCGTGCAGGAAGGGCAGCTGCCAGCTGAGCAGCGGGAACACGGCGTCGAACTGCGAGGGCAGGACGGACGCCTTGGTGACGGCCTCGATCCCGTAGAGGGTCCAGGAGATGACCAGGACGAGCCACCACAGTCGTCGACGCAGCAGCCACATGAGGGCCGGCACCAGGGCCGAGAGCACGACGAACAGCCCCATGATGTTGAAGACCCAGGGGCCCATCTCCAGGAGCAGCAGCCCTCGCACGGCGTACCAGGGAGGCGGGTAGGCGAGCAGCTGCGGGAAGTTCGCGTAGAGGTCGTACACCTGGCCCGCCGCGGCCCCGCCGCCCGTGCCCGTGCCGCGGTCGGTGAACGTGGTGACGACCGTGGCGCTGATGCCCGGCACCAGTCCGATGAGGTAGACGAGCACGACGACGCCCAGGGCCGTCAGGTACTGCTTGCGCACACGGGCCCAGGCTGCCGCCGACGCGGCCCGCTCGCCGACGCGCTCGACGGCCCGCGGGTAGACCATCCCGAGCACGAGTCCGGACAGCAGCACGAACATCTCGGCCCCGGTGATGGCCCCGATCGCGTTGCGGCTGAGGAACGAGTACGGGCCGGCCAGCTCGGTGTGGACGACGACCACCGTCACCATCACCCAGCCGCGCAGGAAGTCGACCCGGCCGTCGCGCAGCCCGCCGTCGTCGGGGTAGCGCCACGACGGTGCGACACGACGCACCAGGCCCGAGCCGACGAAGAGCAGGGCGGCGAGCACGACGCAGCCGACGATCCAGGCCATGGGGTCGCCGTCGGCCGGGTCGGCCTGCCGGTACTCGGCCGTCGACTCGTTCGCGACGTCCTGGTCGACCACCCGGGTGACGGCGCCGGTCGTCGCCCCGGTGCGCAGTACCGCCTCGAACGGTCGGGCGAGCTCGGGTCGCGACGTCACCCGCCAGTCGGTCTCGCGACCGTCGGCCTCGTCCTCGCGCCGACGTTGCTCGAGCCAGGTGACGAGGTCGAGGCGGGGGTAGGCGGACCGGACGGCGGGGGAGAAGACCTGGTCCCACCAGGCCGACTTCAGGGCGAGCTCGTCGACGTCGCCGCGGTCGTACCAGGCCGCTGCGGTCTCCAGCGACATCGAGCGTCCGTCGCGGGCGAAGCGGTCGTAGAACGGACGACGTCGGGTGTCGTCGTCGTAGCCGTAGCGCTCCTGCAGACGGGCGACGAGCTCGTCGGGGGCGGGGACGGAGTCGGTGCCGAACGGCTGGGCCCGGCCGAACCGGAACATGACCAGCCCGACCCGGTCGACGACGTCGGCGCCGGGCCAGTACGGACCGTACGGGTCGTCGGCCTCGGTGACCCGACCGTCGTCGTCGGTGTCGAGCTGCCCCACGGGCCGCGGCGCGGAGCCGGGGATGGAGCCATAGGCCCGACCGAAGGGGTAGCCGGCGCCGTACACCGGGACCCAGGCCATCTCGACGGCGTCGGTCCGCGACGCGATCCCTCGGGCAGCCTCGCGGAACGCTGCCTTGTACGCCTCGGGCTGCTGCCCCCACGCGGTCCACGTGCCGTTCATCTCCGGCGCGAACCGGACGACGAAGTCGGTGTCGAGCTGCTCGTGGAGGGTCTGCAGCTGCTCGCCGACCGCGCGAGCGTCAGCCGCGGTCAGCTGGTCCAGCGGGACCCGCGGCTCGAGGGTGAGCTGCGCGATCGCCCCGTGCGCGGCGGTCTGCTGCACGAACTGGCGCAGGAACAGGCGGTCGTCACGGTCGAGCGGATAACGCACCTTCTGGGCGTAGACCGACGGCGAGACGCCGAGCCGGTCGGCGTAGTCGTCGGCAGAGTCACGGGTCCAGTCGAGCATGGGCCCCACGTAGGGACCGTCCGTCGGCGTCGGCACCACGTCGGCGGCCTGGGCGGGTGCTCCGCCCAGGAGGGGGAGGAGCCCGACGAGCGCCGTGAGGAGCAGACGCCGCAGGATCACCCGCTCCTCCGGCAGGTCACCGTCCACCGGTTGATGTCGCCCTCGCGCTCGTAGGCCAGGGCGTCGACGGCGGCGATCGTCAGGGCGAGCCCGCGACCGTCCTCGGCGTCCGGCGGGGGCATCGTCACGTCGCTCAGGTCGAGCCCCACCGGACGGCCGTCGTCGGCGAACCGCGCCTCGACCAGCCCGGGGGACACGTCGAGCCGGATGGTCACCTGGCGCAGGGGAGGGCCGGGGTGGTGGCGGACGCTGTGCTCCACGATGTTGGCGAAGATCTCGACGAGCGCCATCTCGAACCGCACCCGGTCGGTCGTCGACACCGACGGGACGCTCTCCCAGAGCTGGGCGATCTCGTCCTGCAGCGTGTCGACCTGCTCGGGGACGGCCTCCAGCACCAGGTCGACGCTGTGCATGTCGGCCATCAGAACGCCTCCGCGACCGAGGCACGCGGTCGGAGCACGCGGTCGAGGTTGGTGAGCGACAGGACGGTCGTCACCTGCTCGGTCGGTCGGGCGAGCCGCAGGTCGCCGCCGGCCTGGCGGCACCGCTTGAGACCGGCGATGAGCGCACCCAGGCCGGAGGAGTCGAGGAACGTCGTCTCGCCCAGGTCGACGACGACCTTGGACGTCCCCCCGTCGACGAGGCCGGTGATGGCCTCGGTCAGCTGGCGGGTGACGACCATCGTGAGCCGGCCGACCGGGGTGACGACCCCGATCCCGCGCTCGGTGTGGGCGACGTGGATGTCGGTCATGCGGGGGTCCTCTCCTCGACCGATGCGCTGCCGCGGTACCGCGCGGCCCGGATGATGATGCTCAGGATGACGAGGTCGAACACGACCCACACCACGTTCAGTGCCGTACCCAGCGGCTGGGCCTGACCCACGGCGAGGCGGATGCCGCCGATGACGAGAGCCGCGACGAGCAGGCCCATGGCGATCAGCTGCGGCCTGATGAGGTCCCAGCGGGGACGTCCCTCGGTGGGCGTGACGACCTTCGGCGTCACGGCGAAGTCGAGCGCGCGGCCGCGGAACACGTTGCCGAAGGCCGACGTGAACGCCTTGATCCAGACCGGGAACAGCGCGAGCGAGTACTGCTGGCCGCGCCAGGTCTTCACCCCGCGCCCCACCACGAAGAACAAGAGCTGGTTCACGACCAGGAACGGCACGAGGCGGATGAAGAAGTCGCTGCTCAGGGCCTGCACGGGCAGCACGCCGAGGATCAGGTAGACCACCGGTGCGCCGATGTAGACGATGGCGGCGAAGCCGGACAGGTAGCTCCACATCGTCGCGAAGTACATGAGGCGCTGCGGCCACGACAGCCCCCGCTGCACGAGCGGGTTCTCGCGGAACATCACCTGGACCGTGCCCTGGGCCCAGCGCAGTCGCTGCGTGAGCATCGAGGCCATGTCCTCCGGCGCGAGACCGTGGGCGAGGACCTCGTGGTGGTAGGCCGTGCGCCACCCCATGCCGTGCAGGCGCATCGCGGTGGCCATGTCCTCGGTGACCGAGATGGTCGCCAGCGGCATGACGGGCTGCGCCTCGTCGAGTCGCGACACGTCGACCGCGTCGACGAGTCGTCGCACGCTGCTGAGCGCCCCGGCCGCCGACCAGTCACGCTCCAGCGTCGCGGCGAGCACCTCGACGTCGACCGCGTCCAGGCCGTCCGTCGACAGCCCGTCCTCGAGGGCGGCGATGGCGGCGACGTCGTCGGCGAGCAGCCGCGCGTCGGAGCGGGCCACCTCGCGCTCGGCGTCGCGCAGACGCAGGCCGAACCGGAACGTCACGTCGGCGACGGCCTCGCCGCGGTCGAGCGCGCCCAGCGCGCGTCGGGCGTCGTAGTCGATGCTGTCGAGCAGGGTGCGCAGGGAGGCGTCGGACTCCTCGATGCCCGACCGCGCGCGGCCGACGATCTTTCGCGCCGTGCGCAGGGCGGTGCGGACGCTGCGCTCGAGCTCGTCGGCGTAGCGCGAGACGCCGAGCTGCATGAGCGCCTCGCGGCGGATGACCGCGTTCGAGCCGCAGAAGAACGCGGCGTTCCAGCCGTCCTTGCCCTGCTGGATGGGCCCGTAGAAGAGCGGCGCCTGGCTGCCGAGCACGTCGGCGTCGTCGACGTTGACGAAGTACTGCGGCGTCTGGACGAGCGCCATGCGCGGGTCGTCGAAGTAGCCGAGGACACGGTCGAGGATGTCGGGGGTTGGTACCTGGTCGGCGTCGAGGATGAGGATGAACTCACCCTCCGTGGCCATGAGCGCGTTGTTGATGTTGCCGGCCTTGGCGTGCCGGGGACGGTCGACCCAGTCGGCCGTGCGGTGCAGGCAGCCGATGCCGTGCTGCTCCGCCCAGGCGGCGAGCTCCGGGCGGTTGCCGTCGTCCAGGATCCACGTCTGGTGCGGGTGACGGATCTCGGCGGCCGCCAGGGCGGTGCGCTGCACGAGGTCGAGCGGCTCGTTGTAGGTGGTGATGAAGACGTCGACGGTGGCGTCGGGCGGTGCGTCCGGCGGGGCGGGACGTCGCTTCGAGCGCCACATGGTCATGCCGAACAGCAGCGAGTCGATGACGCTGTACGTCTCGGCGATCACCAACGGCACGGCGATCCACCAGGCCGGCCAGTTGACGGAGAAGAACCAGCGCCAGAGGACGTAGTTGACCCCGAGGACGGCCGTGAGGACGACCAGGAGCCGGACCTGCCAGAGCGGTGAGCTCACTCCGCCGCGTCCTTGCGCACCGCCAGCACCGTCACGTCGTCGCGCACGGGCACGGCGAGGGCGAGCCGCTCGACCTCGCGCACGAGCCGGTGGGGCGAACCCGTGGCGGCCACCAGGCGGCTCACGGCGGCCGAGGGCACCTCGATGTCGGGGACGACGTCGAGCAGACCGTCGCTGAAGCACACGAACGTGTCGCCCGCGGCGAGCTCGACGCGCTGCTCGTGCCAGTCGGACGTCGCGTCGACGCCGAGCGGCAGGTCGTCGGAGCCGAGGGTCGTGGTGCTCCCGTCGTGGTGGACGACCACGGAGAGCCCGTGTCCGGCGTCGACGAACGACAGGACGCCGGTGTGCGGGTCGGCCCAGCCGAGGAAGACGGTGACGAACGCCTCGGCGGCCTCCAGGTCGTCCTGGACGACGTCGCGAGCGCGCTCGAGCACACCGCCCAGGTGGCCGCGCGTGGCCGGGTCGGTCTCGGCGAAGCGGCGCATCTCCGCCCGGATGACGGTCCGAACCGCCGACATGAGGATGGCGGCGGCGGTGCCCTTGCCCATGACGTCGGCGACGAGCACGTAGTGCCCGCCCTCGAGCTCGCGGTGGTCGAAGGCGTCGCCCGCGACGAGCCCGGTGGCGACGCAGGTGGCGGCGAACGTGTAGCCCGGCACGGGAGGGACGCCGCGGGGGAGCAGGGCCTGCTGCACCGACGTGGCGTGCTCGCGGTCGGAGCTGAGGTGCACCTCGTCCTGCACGCAGGTCGCGAGCTGCTCGAGCATCGTGAGGTCGTGGTCGCCGAACTCGCGGGGGCTCGTGTCGTACAGGCAGAGCGTCCCGATCGTCGTGCCGTGCTGGTCGCGGATCGGGTGACCGGCGTAGAAGCGGACCCCGAAGGCGGTGACGGTGGGCAGTGAGGCGAACGTCGGGTCCTCCACGGCGTCGGTGACGACGAGGGGCGCGTCGTGCTCGCGCGTGGTCTCGCAGAACGTGTCGCTCGTCCTGACCTCGGTGACCCCGTCGATGCCGGCGGTCGACTTCAGGAAGGACCGCTCGTGGTCGAAGAGGTTGATGCTCGACATCGGCACGCCCCAGATGGTGCGAGCCAGCTGCGTGAACCGGTCGAACCGCTCCTCGCGCGGGGTGTCGAGCAGTCCGGTCGCCTCGACCGCGCGGTCGGGGTCGGTCGTCGTGGCGGGCGTCTCGCGGCGCGCGGTCAACGTCCGCGCCCCGCCCTCCCCGGGGGCTTCGTCCATACGATTTATCTAACCGGACGATCGAGGACTGTGCCACCGAATCGGCCGCATGGCGGTGGGGTGGAACGTGGGGGCCGGCTTCTCGTCCGTCCCCCACACTGCATCAAAGATTCGTCCTTCGTGCACTCGAGGCCGAACGCTTCTGCATCCACGACGGGATCCCGCAGCAAACGCAGAAGCCTTGGCCTTCAACCCACCAACGCAGATCCTTGGGTCCCACGCGGGCCACAGCCCGAGACCCCAGACCAGCGCCGTCGCCAGCCGCCCGGTCGAGGCCCTTTCGGAGACCACCCCCAGCACCAGCCGAAGCAGCGCACCAGCAAACCCAGACCCCCCCGCGGCAGCGCAGCCGCAGGTCGACGAGAAGCCTCGCTCACGTTGCGCCAACCGCCCTCGCGCGTAGCGTCGAACGCATGGAGATCAGCGACGCCCGCGTGCTCGTCGTCGGGGCCACCGGCGCACTCGGTGGGGGCATCGCGCGGGCGCTGCACGGGGCCGGGGCGCGGCTGACGGTCACCGGACGCGACGCCGACCGGCTCGCGGCCGTCGCGTCAGAGGTGAAGGCGCCGGCGTACGAGCTCGACGTCGTCGACGTGGAGCGTGCCGCCGCCACGATCGGGGAGGCCGTCGAGGCGCTCGGCGGGCTCGACCTGCTCGTCGTCGCGACCGGGGTTCCTGCGTTCGGGCCGGCCGTCGACACCGACCCTGCCGTCGCCGAGGAGCTGTTCGCCGTCAACACGCTCGGCGCGACCGGCGTCGTCCGCGCGGCCCTCCCCCACCTGGACGGCGGGGTGGCCGTCGTCCTCTCGGCGATCCTCGCCGACGCGCCCACCGCCGGCATGGCCGACTACTCCGCCGCGAAGGCCGCCCTCACGGCGTGGCTGACCGTCGTGCGTCGTGAGCGTCGCCGCAGCACCCGCATCGTCGACGTGCGTCCCCCGCACCTCGACACCGACCTCGCCGCACACGCACTCGCCGGCGAGCCACCCAAGCTCCCAGAACCCCTCCCTGCCGCCGAGGTCGTCGACGCCGTGCTGGCCGCCGTCCGCGACGAGAAGGCCACCGAGGTCGTCTGGGACCGACGAGAAGGGCTGGTGGTCCGATGAGCGAGGATCTGACGACGTCCGACGTCCTGCGCGACGCGTTCGGGCGGGTCCGCGAGCTGGTCGAGCAGCAGTGCGCCGACCTCGACGAGCGCACCGCGAGCTACCGCGTCGACCCCGACGCGAACACGCCGATCTGGCTCCTGTGGCACCTGGCGCGCGTGCAGGACGACCACGTGGCCGGACTGGCCGGCACCGCCCAGGCGTGGGACCGCTGGCGCGACGACTTCGACCTCCCCTTCGAGCCCGGCGACATCGGCTACGGCCACGACAGCGACCAGGTGGCGGCCGTCCGCAACGACCCCGCGCTGGTGGCGCGCTACCACGCCGACGTGCACACGCTGACCCTCGCGTACCTCGACCGCGTCGACGGTGCCGAGCTGGCCCGCGTGGTCGACGAGGACTGGGACCCGCCGGTCACCGCCGGGGTGCGCCTGGTCAGCGTCGTGGGCGACATCCTGCAGCACCTCGGTCAGGCAGCCTTCGTCGCGGGCGTCGCCGAGCGTCAGGCCGCGGACTAGCCAGACGCCCCGACCGGACCTCGCCCGCCGAGACCGTCCCCGACGCGACTCAGGACCCGGGAGCGAGGCGCTGGAACAGGACGTGGTCCTGCCACCGTCCCTGGATGCGCAGGTACTGCGGAGCGATGCCGAAGCGCTCGAAGCCGCACCGCTCGAGCACGGCCTGCGACCGGTGGTTGTGCACGAGCGTGCCAGCCTGCAGACGGTGCAGGCCGAGCACCTCGAACGCGTGCGCGGCCGCCTCCTCGACGGCGCGGGTCATGAGCCCGCGACCCTGCACGTCGCCGGCGAGCCAGTAGCCCAGGTGGGCGTTCTCGAACGCACCGCGCACGACGTCGTTGAGGTTGAGCTCGCCGACGACCTCGCCGTCCTCCTCGACCACCACGAAGTAGGCGCCCCGCCCCTCGGCCATCGCGATCAGCCGCGCCTCGACCACCTCGAGCTGCCCCTCGACCGTGTAGAAGCGGTCGGGACGCGACGGGCTCCACGGGTCGAGGTGCGCCCGGTGGTCGGTCCAGAGCCGGCTCAGCACCTCCGCGTCGGCGGGGTCGAGCACGCGCAGGACGCTCACGCGTCGGCTCGCTCGAACACGCAGAACTCGTTGCCGTCGGGGTCGGCCATGACCGTCCAGACGATCTCGTCGTCGGGTCGACGCAGCACCGTGGCGCCGAGCTCGACGAGGTGGTCGACCTGGACCCCCTGCTCGAGCGTGACGTCCCAGTGGATGCGGTTCTTGACCGTCTTGGGCTCGGGAACCGAGCAGAACACGACACCCTCGCACGGCAGCCCTGGCACGTCCTCGACCCAGCTGAACCCGCCGTCGGCGTCGGTGCCGCCCCGCCCTCCCCACAAGCCCTGCCACCAGGCGGCCGCCGCGCCGTGGTCGACGACGTCGACGCAGACCTCGTAGAGCCGGTACGCGGGCACGACGTCGCGCACGAACGTGCAGAGCTCGTCGCCCTCGGGGCCGGCCACGACGGTCCAGCGGAACGCGCCCTCGGCGCTGAGCCGCGACGTCCCCGGCGGCACCTCCTCGGCGGCGTGGACGTCGAGGTGCACGCGGTCCTTCACGGTCTTCGGCTCCGGGACGCGGTTGACCCAGACGGTGTGCCCGGGCGTCGGCCCCACCAGGTGCGCGTCGTCACCGTCGAGGACCACGTCGAGCCCGAGCAGCGCGGCCCACGAGGGGGCCGCCGAGGCCGGGTCGCCCGCGTCGATGCAGAGGTCCTTCCAGGTGACGAGAGGCATGCGTCTCACGCTAGACCCGCTCGCCGACAGCGGCCAGCCACGGCTCGATAGATTGGCTCCCATGAGCGAGAACAGCGCGGCGCTGACGGGGGACGACCCGGTCCGCCAGGTCCGCAAGGCGGTCGTGCACGTCGTCGTCGACGACCTCGCCGCCGCTCCTGCCGACACCTACGACGTGTGGCTGCGCCTGCACCTGCTGTCGCACCGGCTCGTCAAGCCGCACGGCCTCAACCTCGACGGCCAGTTCGGCCTGCTGACGAACGTCGTGTGGACGACGATCGGCCCGTGCGCCGTCGCCGGCTTCGAGCACACCCGCGCCCGTGCGCGCGCCGCCGGACTGACGGTGAACGTCACGAGCATCGACAAGTTCCCGCGCATGACCGACTACGTGATCCCCTCCGGCGTGCGCATCGGCGACGCCGACCGGGTGCGGCTGGGCGCGCACCTCGCGGAGGGCACCACGGTCATGCACGAAGGCTTCGTGAACTTCAACGCCGGCACGCTCGGCGCCTCCATGGTCGAGGGCCGCATCTCCGCCGGTGTCGTCGTCGGTGACGGCTCCGACGTGGGCGGCGGCGCCTCGATCATGGGCACCCTGTCGGGCGGCGGCAAGCAGGTCATCTCCATCGGCGAGCGCTGCCTGCTCGGTGCCAACGCCGGCCTCGGCATCTCCCTCGGCGACGACTGCGTCGTCGAGGCGGGCTGCTACGTCACCGCCGGTACCAAGGTCACCGTCCGCGGTGTCGCCGGGGTCGACGACGGTGCGGTCATCAAGGCCTCCGACCTCTCCGGCGCCAGCAACGTCCTCTTCCGCCGCAACTCGGTCTCCGGTGCCGTCGAGGCCGTGCCGTGGAAGGGCGAGGGCATCGCGCTCAACGCCGACCTGCACAAGAACTGACTTGAACCGGTCCCGGACCATGGGGGCGTGAACCCCGCGAGCAAGGCCGTCGGCGCCCTCCTGGCCCTCGGGCTGGTGGTCGCCACGGCCGTGGGCGGGTGGTACGTCATCCGCGAGATCGGCCCCGGGTTCCTCCCCGACCGGTGCGAGGCGACGGTCGGCGACCTGACCGTCGAGCTCACCCCCGAGCAGCCTGAGAACGCCGCACTGATCGCGGCCATCGGCGTACGACGGGGTCTGCCGGCGCGGGCGGTCTCGATCGCGCTCGCGACTGCCTACCAGGAGTCCGGGCTGCGCAACCTGACCACCGGCGACCGCGACTCGCTCGGGCTGTTCCAGCAGCGGCCCTCGCAGGGCTGGGGCAGCAAGCGTGAGGTGAGCGACCCGGTCCACTCGACCAACGCGTTCTACGACGCGCTGGTGGAGGTCGACGGCTACCGCGACCTGCCGATCACCGAGGCCGCCCAGGCGGTGCAGCGCTCGGCGTTCCCCGACGCCTACGCCGACCACGAGGACGACGCGCGGGCGCTGGCCAGCGCGCTGACCGGCAACTCGCGCGGCGCCTTCCAC
>NZ_LUNF01000066.1:0-24864 GCF_001626145.1 Aeromicrobium sp. REDSEA-S32_B7 | reverse complement strand
CCCTCAGTCGAACGACGAGACCTCGGGCTACTACTTCGACGGCGACGACACCGCAGGTCGCACGACCTGGGACCCCGCGCAGGCGAACCTGGTGACGGTCGAGGGCACGGGCACGAGCGCCCTGGCCGACCAGTACTACGGCCCGGTCGAGGGTGACACGTTCGACAGTGCACCCGCCCCGACCGTCACGGGCAAGGCCGCCGTCGGCTCGCGCCTGGCGTCGGACACGGCCGGTGACGCCACCCCCGGCCAGGACGGCATCGCCTACCAGTGGCTCCGCAACGGCAAGCCCATCAGCGGCGCCACCGAGACGGGCTACACGGTCGTCGCGGCCGACGCCGGCACGGTCCTGACCGTCCGGTACACCTGGCGCAAGGAGGGCTACGTCGATGTCGTCACGGCCTCCCGCGACGTCAAGATCGGCGCGTCCAACCTGGCCAAGCCGACGATCTCGGGCACGCCTGCGGTCGGCAGGACGCTGAAGGCCGCCCGCGGCACGTGGGCTGGCACGGGCTGGACCTACGGCTACCAGTGGTACCGCGGAGACGCGGCCATCAAGGGCGCCACGGCGTCGACCTACACGCCCACGCGGAGCGACCGCTCCAAGACGCTGACCGTGCGGGTCACCGCTCGCAAGACCGGGTTCGCGAGTGCCACCGCCGCGAGCGCGGGCACGAAGGTCCGCTGACCGCAGCAGGCACGTCGAGGCCGTCCGTCCCCTCGGGGTCGGGCGGCCTCGCCGCGTCGGGCCGGACCGGTGTCAGGCGCGGCGCCGCGCGAGGAGCGCGGCTGCCGTCAGGACGATCGCGACCCCAGCCACGGCGGAGGCGGCGAGCACCGAGGTCGTGCCGTCGGCACGGCCCGTGACCGCGATGCCGAGCATCGCCCACGCCCCGGCAGCGGCGTACGCCACGTTCCCGCCCGTGCGGACCAGCACCGCGAGCAGCGTCACCGCCGCCACCGCGAGCACGCCCAGCTGCCAGCCGACGGACTGCGCCGACACGACCTCGAGGTCGACGAGCGCGGTCGAGAGGTTGAGGAAGAACGCGGCAGTGACCCAGCCTGCGAAGAGGCCGACCGCCGCGCGCGTCAGCACCGCGAACCAGCCGGGCTCGGACGAGGAGCCCCTCGTCGTCAGCCCCACGGTGAGCACGGCGTCGACCGCAGCGACCAGCATGAGGAGCAGCGCGAGCGCGGTCGCGATGCTGCTGTCGAGGGCGGCCAGCAGGATCCACAGCGCCCCGCCCAGGTAGAGGACGACGAAGTCGACCTGCAGACGTCGCGGCACCGCACCGGGGCCGCGGACCAGCGTGGCCACGGCCTGGACGATCGCCAACGTGTAGATGACGCCCCAGATCGAGAACGCCCAGCCGACGGGCGTGATCAGCAGCTCCGGCCCCGAGCCCTGGGCGGGCGACGCACCCGGACCACTGATCGTGACGACGGGCGCC
Source organism: Aeromicrobium sp. REDSEA-S32_B7 (assembly GCF_001626145.1). Lineage (NCBI taxonomy): Bacteria > Bacillati > Actinomycetota > Actinomycetes > Propionibacteriales > Nocardioidaceae > Aeromicrobium > Aeromicrobium sp. REDSEA-S32_B7. Next base: position 23,413 of record NZ_LUNF01000066.1, on the reverse strand, counting down.
ACCACCTCGAGCACCGACGCGACGAGCACCGCCCACGCGAGTCCCTGGGTGCCGGTCCGGGCCGCTGCGTGCGTGCTGCGCGTCGTCGTCGCCATGCCTCGAACGTACCGACGATCTGCGGGTCCGGCCCGCCGAGACGGCACGCGGGCGCGGGTCAGGTCGTGGCTCCCTCCGGCGCGCGGTCCGGGCGCGAGCCCACCTTCTCCAGCCGCACCACCACGTCCTTGTAGGTCGGCTGGTTGCTCGTCTCGGCGACGCTGTCGAGCGGGACGAGCACGTTGGTCTCGGGGTAGTAGGCCGCGGCTCCTCCGCGCGGTGTCGGGTAGGCCACCACCGTGAACCCCGACGCGCGACGGTCCACGCCGTCGTCCCAGACCCCCACGACGTCGACGGTGTCGCCGTCGGACAGGCCGAGGTCGAGCAGGTCGTCGCGGTTCACCATCACCACCTGGCGGCTGCCGTGGATGCCGCGGTAGCGGTCGTCGTCGGTGTAGGGGACGGTGTTCCACTGGTCGTGCGAGCGCAGGGTCTGGAGCACCAGGTGGCCGGCGGGCGCGCGCGTCGCGCGACCGCGGTTGGTGGTGAACCGTGCCGCGCCCGTCTCCGTCGGGAAGACACCCTCGTTCACCGGGTTCGGCAGGGTGAAGCCACCCGGGCGCGTCACGCGCCGGTCGTAGTCGTGGAAGCCTGGGACGATGCGGGAGATGCGGTCGCGCACGTGCCCGTAGTCGGCCTCGAAGTCGGTCCACGGGATCGCCTGGGAGCCGTCGAGCGTGGCCCGCGCGAGGCGGCACACGATGGCGACCTCGCTCAGCAGGTGCGGCGACGCGGGCGTGAGCCGTCCTCTCGTGGTGTGGACCTGGCTCATCGAGTCCTCGACGGTCAGGAACTGGGGACCGCTGTCCTGGACATCGAGCTCGGTGCGGCCGAGCGCCGGCAGGATCAGCGCGGTCTCCCCGCACACCGCGTGGGAGCGGTTGAGCTTGGTCGAGACCTGCACGGTCAACCGGCACCGGCGCAGGGCGGCCTCGGTGGCCTCGCTGTCGGGCGCCGCGCGCACGAAGTTGCCGGCCAGGCCGAAGAAGACGCTCACCTCGCCGTCGCGCATCGCGCGGATCGTCCCGACGGCGTCGCGACCGTGCTCGCGCGGCGGCTCGAAGCCGAACTCGTCGCGCAGGGAGTCGAGGAACGCGTCGGGCATCTGCTCCCAGATGCCCATCGTGCGGTCGCCCTGCACGTTGCTGTGCCCCCGGACCGGGCACGGGCCCGTGCCCGGGCGACCCACGTTGCCGCGCAGGAGCAGGAAGTTCACGATCTCGCGGATCGTCGGGACGGCGTGCCGCTGCTGGGTCAGCCCCATGGCCCAGCAGACCACGACGCGGTCGCTCTGCAGCACGTCCTCGTGCACGGCACCGATCTCGTCCAGCGTCAGGCCGGTCTCCTCGAGCACCTCCGCCAGGTCGACGCCCCGCACGTGCTCGGCGAACGCGTCGAAGCCGTCGGTGCTCGACTCGATGAAGTCACGGTCCAGCACCGTGCCCGGTGCCTTGTCCTCGGCCTCCAGCAGCATCCGGTTGAGCGCCTGGAACAGCGCGAGGTCGCCACCGGGACGCACCTGCAGGAGCCGGTCGGCGATCTCGGTCCCCCGGCCCACCACGCCGCGCGGCTTCTGCGGGTTCTTGAACCGGCGCAGGCCCGCCTCGGGCAGCGGGTTGACGGCGACGATCCGCGCGCCGTTGAGCTTGGCGGTCTCCAGCGCCGACAGCTGTCGCGGGTGGTTCGACCCAGGGTTCTGGCCGACGAGGAAGATCAGGTCGGCGTTCTCGAGGTCGAGCAGGCTCACCGAGCCCTTGCCGGTGCCGAGCGTCTCGTGCAGCGCGAAGCCGCTCGACTCGTGGCACATGTTGCTGCAGTCGGGCAGGTTGTTCGTCCCGTACGCCCGCGCGAACAGCTGGAAGAGGAACGCCGCCTCGTTGCTCACGCGTCCCGACGTGTAGAAGGACGCCTGGTCGGGCGAGTCGAGCGACCTCAGCTCGTCGGCCACGAGGGCGAACGCCTCGTTCCAGCCGATCGGCTCGTAGTGGTCGGTGCCCGGTCGCTTGACCATGGGCTCGGTCAGGCGACCCTGCTGGTTGAGCCACCGGTCCGATCGGGACGCGAGATCGTCGACCGGGTGGGCGCGGAAGAACTCGGACGTCACCCGACGCCGCGTCGCCTCGTCGTTGACGTGCTTCGCGCCGTTCTCGCAGTACTCGTTGCGCGAACGGTGCCCGACCTCCGGGTCGGGCCAGGCGCACCCCGGGCAGTCGATGCCGTCGACCTGGTTCATGGTGAGCAGGGTGCGGGCCGTTCGGGGAACGGTGGTCTGCTCCAGCGAGTACTCCAGCGCGTGCCTGACCGCCGGCACGCCGGCTGCCCAGGCGCTGGGCTCGTCGACCGTCAGGCCCGTGGTCTCGTCGTCGTGCGGTGCGTCGTCCATGGTGTTCCTCTCGACGTGCTGGTCGGGCGGCTCGGGCTCAGCCGTGCACCCATCCCGGGTGGGCCGGCGGCTCCTTCTCGACGTGCTCGACCCGACCGCGGTGGATGGTGCCGCGCCAGGCCTCGCCGACGTCGCCCACGGTCTCCACGAACGTCCGGAAGCGGTCCAGCTCGGCGCTGACGATCGGTCGCAGCAGGGCCTCGGCCGCTCGTCGGGGCACGACGGGCGGGCACGGCACGCGGAGGGTCAGGGTGACGACGCACGTGTCGGGACCGGTGGCACGGAACGTCGCCTCGCCCTCGTGGACGACGCGGCTCCCGAGCGTGTGCCACGCGACGAGGGTGTCGGGATGCTGCTCCACCACCTCGGCGTGGAACTCGTGGCGCAGCGGTCCGAGCCGGACGAACCAGCGCGTCACGGCCGGACGGACCTGCTCGACCCGGTGCACGTGGCGCGCGAAGCGCGGGAAGCTCTCGTACTGCGTCCACCGGTCGTAGGCGGTGCGTACCGGCACGCGCAGGTGTCGCTCCTCGTCCACGGTCCCCGGGCCCCGGTGGCCCCACGGCCTAGGCGCACGCACGACGCCCTCCTGGTCCCCTCGGGGCTCGGGTGCAGCGCATGTCATCCTCCGGTCGGGTCGGCGTCGACACCCCGGGCGTACCCGCCGCGTCGGCGTCCATGCACTTCCCGCCGATGAACGCAGCCCCATCGACGTGGCGGCTGGTGCCGCAGGGAGCACGTCGGGGCTCGGTGCAGGTCGGGGAGGAATTCCGGGCGAAACCCGGACACCCCGGGTGCGCCACCCCTAGAGTTCAGACGTCTTGCTCAAACATCCAGGGGAACTGTGAAGAACACACGGCTGTCCGTCCTCGCCCTGCTCGTGGTCGCTCTCGTCCTCGGCCTCGCGCCAGCCGCGTCCGCAGCCGACGAGCCGCGCCTGCCGGACTTCGTCGGTGGATCGACCGACGCCCCCGGCGTGGAGGTCCGCATCGAGCGCTCGACCACCGGCCAGACCGACGGGCCCTTCGAGACCGCCGCCACGACGACCACGGACGCGTCGGGACGCTACCGCGTCACGCTCGCGGAAGGCCTCTACCGCGCGACCTTCAACGCCCAGCCGAACGGCTCCGCCGAGTCGAGGCTTCGCGGCAGCGCGACCTACCGGTCGGACTCCTGGTCGGGCGGGGAACCCTACTTCTCCGTCCGCCCCGACTACCGCGGTGGCCCCTGGTCCCAGGAGCTCGAGACGACCTACCTGCCCTCCCGGACGGGCAGGCTGAAGGGTCAGATCACGTCGATCTGCCAGGATGCGCGCCCTCACGGCCGCAGCGAGGTCTACGCCGCTGACGACGCCGACCCGGCCCGGGCAGGCAGCTTCGCCTTCTACGACGCCACCGGCTACGACGTCACCGGCTTCGAGGAGCCCACGAAGGTGCTCGTGCGGGCTGACGGCTACATGCCCAGCTGGGTGGGTGGCGACGACTTCGCGTCGGCCACGCCCTTCACCCTGCCGACGACCGGCGCGACCCCCACGGCCGACACCCAGGGCCCCGACGTCACGTTGGAGCCGGCGTTCGAGGACGGAGTCACGTCGACCGTGCGGGGAACGGTGGTCAATCGGAGCTACGACGGGGTCTCGGGCCTGGAGGTGCGCCTCTACCGCTCGGTCACCGACACGCCCGAGGGACCCTGGGTCCTCGAGGCGACCCGGACCTCTGGATCGGGCCGCGGCGCCGGGTCCTTCACCGCCCCCGTCCCCCAAGGCCTGTACCGCGCGACGGTCAACGAGATTCCCGACGGCTCGCCGGCCTCGCGCACCTACCTGCCGCGGGCCTGGCGCCACTGGAGCGCGCCGAAGCTCCAGGGGACGGGAGTCGAGGACGCCACCAACATCTGCGTCAACCGGGACACGGTCGAGCTGGGGGCACAGACCGTCGAGCCCGCCGGCGGGACCTTCGCCGGGCGCGTGACCGACCGTCGCGGCGAGGCGCTGAGCTGGGTCGAGGTGGCGCTCTACGCCGACGACGCCACCGATGGCGACCCCATCCGCACCACCCGGACCGACGGGTTCGGCCGGTGGGAGATGCCCGCCATCAGTGGCGCTGCGAAGCTGCGTTTCACGCCCGGGAAGACCTACGTCAACGGGCAGCAGCTCGTCGTCCACCGCACGGCGTGGAGCGGCGGCGCCTCCGACGCCGACTCCGCACAGACCGTCTCGGCCGAGCGCGGCTCGACGACGTCCGTCGACGTCCGGCTCCTGGACGCCCCGCTCGTCGTCCAGAAGAACCCGACCGTCCCGCCCCGGCCCCTGGCCGGGTCGAGGGTGACGGCCAACCCTGGGTACTCCACGGTCAGCGCCGCCACGCAGCGCTACCAGTGGCAGCGCTACGACGGACGTCGCTGGACGACGATCTCCGGCGCGACCCGGCGGGCGTACCACCCCACCGCGTCCGACGTGGGACACCAGCTGCGCGTCCAGGTCACCCACGTGCCGCCCCGCTCCTACGAGGGCGTCGCGCCCGTGACCGTGGCGTCGCGCGGATCGAGCACCATCGTGCGCACCAAGGCCCACGTGCGCGCGAGCGCGAAGGTGAAGGGCAGCAGGAGCTTCGACGTCTCGGCGAGGATCACGCTCGGGGGGACACCGCGACCCACTGGCACCGCCTACGTGCAGTGGATCGCCCTCCGCCCCAAGGGTGACTACCTGTACCCCTCGGGGAAGACCTACGAGCGTCGCGTCCGCTACTCACGAGGAGCGCTGCGCACCACTCTCCGCACGCCGCGCTCGGGGTACTGGGCGTACGCGGTGATCGTCCCTGGGACCAAGACCGTCATCGAGCACTACGACGACCACTACGTGCGGCTCAGGTAGGCGTCGTCGACGCCTCGACCGCCGGCGGAGCCGGACCGACGGTGGATCGGCCCGTCGGTGTCGCCGAGCCCGCGTCCGGTGCCGCCACAACGGACGGCGACGACCTCGGCGAGGATGCTGATGGCCGTCTCCTCCGGCGTGCGCGCGCCCAGGTCGAGGCCGAGCGGCGAGTGCAGCCGGTCGAGCTCCTCGCTCGTCAGGCCGGCGGCGCGCAGCTGCTCGAGTCGCTCCCGGTGGGTGCGCCGCGAGCCCATCGCCCCGACGTAGGCGACGGGGAGGCGCAGCGCGCGGGTCAGCGTCGGCACGTCGAAGCGGGCGTCGTGGGTGAGCACGCACACCACCGTCCGAGCGTCGATCCGACCGGCGGCCACCTCGGCGTCCAGGTAGCGGTGCGGCCAGTCGACGACCACGCGGTGGGCGTCAGGGAACCGGTCGGCGGTCGTGAAGGCGGGCCGGGCGTCGCAGACGGTGACGTCGTAGCCGAGGAAGCGTCCAGCCCCAGCCAGGGCGCGCGCGAAGTCGACGGCGCCGAGGACCACGAGTCGCGGCGGCGGCGTCCACGTCTGCACGAACGCCCGCACACCGGACGCGAGCGGCGAGCCGTCGGGTCCGCAGTGCACGACACCGGTGGCACCGCTCGCCAGCATGGCCTGGGCACGCTCCTGCAGCGCCCGCCGCAGGCCGGTCGCGCCGCTCGCCGGCGTCGCTGCGTCAGGACGGACCGCCTCAGCAGGAGCTGCGTCGACGGTCGCGCCGTCGACGACCAGCCGCTCCCCCACCCGCCGCCGGTCCGGGTGCTCCAGCACCGTCACGACCGCGACGGCGCCTCCGGTGGCGACCCGCGCCGCCACGTCGGCCAACCCGTCGTCGGGCCCGACGCGCTGGATGAGCACCTCGATGCGTCCGCCGCACGTGAGCCCGACGTCGAACAGGTCGTCGGCCGCGAAGCCGAACGTGCGCAGCGTCGGCTCGCCCGACGCCAGCGTGGCCTCGGCGAGGTCGACGACCGCTGCCTCCACGCAGCCGCCCGACACCGATCCGGCGATGCGGCCGTCGGTCGCGACCACCATCGCCGCGCCCGCCTGGCGCGGCGCGGAGCCCGACGTGCCGACGACCGTGGCCAGCGCGACGGGCGAGTCCTGCACCCAGCGAGCGGCGCTCGCGAGGGCGGCGTCGGCGACCGTCACCGGCGCATCAGCCTCTCGCCCGTGCGGACCGCCTCGCGGATCCGCGTGTAGGTGCCGCAGCGGCACACGTTGCGGATCGCGTCGAGGTCGGCGTCGGTGATGGCCCGACCCTCACGTTGCACTCGCTTGACGAGCGCCACCGCGGTCATGATCTGGCCGGGCTGGCAGTAGCCGCACTGCGCGACGTCGTGCTCGAGCCAGGCCTCCTGCATCGGGTGCAGGTCGTCTCCGGGCACGGTGTCCGCCAGACCCTCGATGGTCGTGACCTTGTCGGTGGGCCGGATCTTCTCGACCGGCACCGCGCACGGGTTGAAGGCCTTGCCGTTCAGGTGCGACGTGCACGCCTTGCAGACGTTGATGCCGCACCCGTACTTCGGGCCGGTGACGCCGAGGACGTCACGCAGCACCCACAGGAGGCGCACGCCCTTCTCGACGTCGACGGTGACCTTCTCGCCGTTGAGCTGGAAGCTGTACTTGGGCATGTCGGGCTCCTCAGGAGACGAAGGTCAGGCCGTTGGTCGGCGAGGCCGGCACGGGCGGGACGAAGGACTTGGGCGTGAAGTGCAGGGGTTGACGGAAGTTGACGGGGAACTCGGTCGGCATGGTGCCGGTGGCCCGCGCGTAGGCGCAGGCCACGGCGGCAGCCGACGCGGCGACGCCGGCCTCGCCGATGCCGCCCGGCTCGGTGCTCTCGGACTCCATCACCTCGCACCGGAACTCCAGCGGCGTGTTCCACTGACGGGTGTAGGCCGAGTTGTCCCAGCTCGCCTCGAGGAAGTGACCGTCGACGAGGTGGTTGCTGTAGGTCAGGACCTGCGCCATCCCGTCGCTGAACCCGCCCATCATCTGCGCCTCGATGCCGAGCGGGTTGATGGCGAGGCCGCAGTCGACGACCACGGTCGCGCGGAGCACGCGCGGACCGGTCACGGCGTCGCGCACCTTGCGGTTCACCGTGGCCGGACGGCAGTCGAGCTCGACCACCACCGCGGTCGCCCCCTTGTACTCCTTGTGGATGGCGATGCCCTGGGCGACGCCCTTCGGCAGCTTGCGCCCCCACTCGCCGAGCTCGGCGGCACGGTCGAGCACGCGACGGACGACGCCGCTCTTGGTGAACGTCCTGCGGAACTCGACCGGGTCGGTCCGGAAGCGGGCGGCGAGCTGGTCGACGATCAGCTCGTTCGCGACCCTGACGTCGGGTGAGTAGATGTTGCGCACCGAGCTGGTGTTGAACCGGCTCTGGTCGTAGTTCGACTCGTTGAGCAGCTGGGTCACGACGCCGAAGTTGTAGGGCAGCTCCTGCGTCAGCAGGAACACCGTCTCGGAGAAGCCGAGGTTGCCCAGTCCCGACGGCAGCGACGCGACCTCGGCGGTGATGCGCTCGCCCAGCCCGTGCGTGAAGTCGCAGGAGACCGACGTGTGCCGCTGCTCGAAGGTCGCGACCGTGTCGCCGAGGACCGTGGCGCGGATGCGCGACGTCGCCATCGGGTGCACGCGACCCTGGCGCGGCTCGTCGGCCCGGTGCCACATGAGCTTGACCGGGACCCCGAAGGCCTTCGAGACCTGCGCGGCCTCGATGGCGCCGTCGCTGAAGAGCTTGCGCCCGAACGAGCCGCCCCCGGTGACCACGTTCACCTCGACCTTCGACTGCGGCAGGCCGAGCAGCTTGGCGATCTTCGACTGGGCGTCGATCGGCGACTTCAGACCGCTCCAGATCCGCGCGGAGTCCTTGCGCACGTCGGCGACCGCGCAGTTCGGCTCGAGGGCCGACCCGCTGCGGAAGTGGAAGGTGAACGAGCCCTCGACGGTGGTCGCCCCCAGCGCGGGCACCGCCAGCGGCAGCTCGGCCGCCTTCAGCTCGCGGGTGACGTCATCGGCCTTCTTGCCGGGCACGGTCCCCTCGGACCACTGGACGTCGAGCGCGCGGACCGCGTCGATGCACTGGCCGAACGTGCGGGCGCGGACGGCGACGCCGGTGGGCACCATGCCCACGTGCGTCACGCCCGGCATCGCTCTGACCTTCGCGGCGTTGCGGACCTTGACGGGCTTGCCGTTGAGGGCGGGCGCGCGGCACACCATCGTCGGGAGCGCGTTCTTGACCTTGAGGTCCATGGCGAACGTCTTGCGGCCCGTCACCGCGTCGAGCGCGTCGATCCGGCGCTGCGGCGTGCCCACGACCTTGCGCTCGCGCGACTCGTCGAGGGTCACCTCGACCTCCCGCGTGCGCGAGGTGTCGACCTTCTGGGCGGCCTGCCCGTAGGTGACCGACGAGCCGAGCGCGTCGAGGATCGTGCCGCCCTTCGTCGTCAGGCTGGTCACCTGGGCGCCCAGCATGATCGCCGCCGCCTCGAGCAGCGACTGCCGTGCGACGGCGGCGGCCACGCGGATCGGCGTGTACGTCGAGATCGTGGTGTTCGAGCCGCCGGTGAGCTGGTTGAACAGCAGCTCCGGGCGCGCCGGGGCCAGTGTCACGTGCACGCGGTCAAGCGGGAGGTCGAGCTCCTCGGCGAGGATCATGGCCGTCGACGTCGTGATGCCCTGCCCCACCTCCATGCGCGGGAGCGCGAAGTGGGCGTCGCCGCGACGGTCGATGCGGACGGCGACGAGGTTCGACGTCGGGAGCGCGCACTGCGTCAGGAAGTCGTTGAGGTCGTAGGCCTCAGGGATCTGCGGGACCGACGGCAGCACCACGGCGGCCGACGCGGGCGAGGCACCGAGGCCGAGGTCGGCGGCGACCAGCAGACCGGCACCGCCGATCACGTAGCCGAGGAAGGTCCGGCGGGTGGGAGCAGGAGCGGGCAGGGCGGAGTCAGGTGGGATGGGCACTGCAGCACACTTTCGTCGGGGCTGAGGGGATGGACGAAGTGGGGGATGCGCAGCACTGTGTCACGGGTCACGCGGTGGTGCAGACGAACTAGTCCGGTCGGACCATCCTCAGGTGCCCTCGACGGAGGTGTCGCGGTCCTCTCCGGACGCGAGGTCGTCGCACGCGACTGCGGTGGCAGATGCGGCGCTCAGGTACGCATGTGCGCCCCGGTCTCCCACCAGCGTCGCCGCACATGCGGACCAGTGGTCGCGCCCCATCAGCACGGGGTGACCGGGGCGGGAGAAAAATTCTGCGCGGGCGAGCGCGTCGGGCGCCGAACCCTGCGCCGCGACCCGCGCGACGACGTCGGAGCCGACGTCGGGCAGGTCGACGAGATGGATCATCACGGCGTCGGCCGAGGTCGCGGCGACGGCACGCAGCCCAGCGCGCAGCGACGCCGACATGCCCTCGGACCAGTCGTCCGCGACGACGACGCGCGCGTCGGGCGGGACGAGGGCGCGTGCCGTGTCGGCCTCCGCGCCCAGGACCACGTGCACGGGATCACACCCGCCCTCGCGAAGCACCCGGACGGCGCGCGCGACCCACGGCTCGCCGTCCGCGTCGACCACCGTGGCCTTCGGCCGACCGAGTCGTCGCCCGGCCCCGGCCCCGAGCACCAGTCCGTGCAGCTCACCCACGCGCGCCTCCTCCTCTCCCCTGAGTGTGACGTTTGCGGGGCGAGAACGCTGATTCCGCCCCGCAAACGTCACGCTCAGCGGGGGTGGGCGTCCTCCGGGTGTGCGTGCGCCGGGTCGGGGTGGGAGCGCTCGAGCGCGGCACCCTCGACGTCCATGTCGGGCAGGATGCGGTCGAGCCAGCGCGGCATCCACCAGGCCGACTCCCCCAGCAGGTGCATGACGGCCGGGACGAGCAGGATGCGCACGACGAACGCGTCGACCAGCACGCCGAAGGCCAGCCCGAAGCCGACGGACTTGATCATCCCGGAGTCGGCGAAGATGAACCCCGCGAAGACGGACACCATGATGAGCGCCGCGGCGATGACGACCGACCGGCCCGCGTGGAACCCCCGCTGCACCGCCACCCGCGCCGGCGCGCCGTGCGCGTGCGCCTCACGCATCCCTGACACGAGGAACAGCTGGTAGTCCATCGCCAGCCCGAACAGCACGCCGATGAGGATGACCGGCAGGAAGCTCAGCACCGGGCCGGGGTCGTGCACGCCGAACACCGAGCCGATCCAGCCCCACTGGAAGATCGCGGTGAGCCCGCCGAACGTCGCGAGCAGCGACAGCACGAAGCCCAGCGTCGCGGTGAGCGGTACCAGGATCGACCGGAACACCAGCACGAGGATCAGCAACGACAGCCCCACGACGACCGCGAGGTAGACCGGCAGCGCGTCGGAGAGCTGCGCGCTGACGTCGATGTTGCCCGACGTCGCGCCGGCGACACCGAACGACGCCACGCCGTCCGCGCGCAGGTCGCGGACGTCGCGGACGAGCTGCTCGGTCGCCTCGTCGGACGGTCCGGTCTTCGGCACCACCTGGAACGCGAGGAGCATCTTGTCCTCCGACGCGCCGACGGGCGCCACGGCGGTGACGTCGCCCTGGTCGCGCAGCAGCTCGCCGAGACGCAGCTGCTCCGACGTCAGCGTGGCGTCGGTGACCGGGTCGTCGAGCGTCGCCACGACGAGCAGCGGGCCGTTCGCGCCGGGCCCGAACGCCCGCTCGACCGTGCTGTACGACTGGTAGACGACCGAGTCCTCAGGCTCCGACGTGGCCGAGTTGAGGCCGAGCCGCATCGAGAGCGCGGGGATCGCCACGACGAGCAGCACGACGACGGTCCCCACGACGGTGAGCCACGCGCGGACGGTGCTCATCGGGCGGTCGGCGGGCAGGTGCGCACCCTCGGGCTGCGGCGCCTGACCGCGCTCCTTGCGGGTCAGGGCACGACGGCCGAGCAGACCGAGCATCGCGGGCGTCAGCGTGATGGCGACGAGGATCGCGACGAACACGCAGATCGCGCCGACCGTGCCCATGACGCCGAGGAACCCGATCCCGACGACGTTGAGCGCGAGCAGGGCGATCAGCACGGTGCTGCCGGCGAACACGACCGCGTTGCCCGACGTCCCGTTGGCGAGGCCGATCGACTCGTGCACGTCCATGCCGCGCGCGAGCTGCTTGCGGTGCCGGTTGATGATGAAGAGCGAGTAGTCGATGCCGACCGCCAGGCCGAGCATCACGCCGAGGGCCGGGCTGACCGACAGCATCTCGACGGCCCCGGACAGCGAGAGGCTGGCCAGGACGCCGACGCCGACGCCGAGCAGCGCGTTCAGCAGCGGCAGGCCCGCCGTCACGAACGTCCCGAGCATCACCACGAGGACGATCGCGGCCACGACGAGGCCGACGGCCTCGCCCGGCCCGAAGACGTTCGGGATCTCCTGGGAGATCTCGGCGGACGGCAGCACCTCGACGCCGTCGACCGGGTCGTCGGTGAGCGCGGCCAGCACGTCCTCTCGGACCTCCGGCGTCACCTCGACGAGCTCGTCCGTGAACTGCACCTGCGCGAGGGCGGTGGTCCCGTCCTCCGAGACCTGCCGCAGACCCTCACTGAGCTTCAGCAGTGCCGCGCCGTCGTCGAGCGTGCGACCCTGCGCCTCGAGCTCCTCGCGACCCTGCGCGAGCTCCTCCTCCTGGGCGGCGAGCTGCTGGCGCTGCACCTGCGACACCGAGGGCGCGGCCTCGAGCTGCTGTCGCGCCGCGGCGAGCTGCCGCTCTCCTGCCTCCAGGCGCTCGCGTCCCTGCTCGAGCTGTCGTCGGCCGTCCTCCAGCTTCTGGACCTGCGCGGCGGCCTGCTGCTCGACGGCGAACGGGTCGACCGTGCCCGCGACACCGTCGACGCCGTCGACCTTCTTCAGCACGGCCGCGATGCCGGCCCGCTGCGCGTCGGAGAGCGCCTTGCCGTCCTCGCTGCGGAAGATCACCGTCGCGCTGCCGCCGCTCGCGTCGGGGAACCGGTCCGCGAGCTGGTCTGCCACGCGCTGCGTGGGCGTGTCGGGGATGGTGACGGTCGACGTCAGCGCGCCGCCGAAGAGCGCGAAGGCGCCGGCAGCGAGGGCGAGGACCGCCACCCAGGCGGCCAGCACGGTCCAGGCGCGGCGGGCCGCGAAGCGACCGAGTCGGTAGAGCAACGATGCCATGGTGGTCTCTCTCGGGTCTCGAGCTGACAGGTGGTCAGGCCCTGGCGTGGCGGTAGCCGCGCCCGAGCTGGTCGGTCATGCGGACGACGAGCGACGTCCACAGCGCACGGGAGTCGTCGTCGACGACGCCCCGGGTCTCCTCGCACCAGCGCTGGGCGACGAAGGCGGTCCCGTTCATCAGCGAGGTGACGAGCAGCTCGCGGCCGAAGGTGTCCGTGGTGTCCCCGGGCTCGAGCGCGGTGGCGAGCAGCAGGTCGCGCAGGCGGTGGAAGGCGTCGTCGATGACGTGGCCGTAGCGCCGCGGCAGCGTGTCGTCGACGCTGAGCACCGACCACAGGAACGACATCTGCGGCGTCAGGTCGGTCTGCTCGAAGACGGCGGACATGCGGGCGAAGGTGCTGTCGAGGGTGTCGTCGCCCTCGACGCGACGCGCCGCGGACTCGAGCGCGTCGACGGCCTCGCCGATGCTGCGGGCCAGCACCTCGGTGACGACCGCCTCGAGCGTGGCGAAGTGGTTGAACACCGTCCGTCGCGACACGCCGGCGCGTTCGGCGAGGGCCTCGGTGCTGAGCTGCACCGATCGCGTCTCCGCCACCAGGTCGGCGGCAGCGGCGAGGATCGCCTCGCGGTGCTGCTCACCGCGCTGCTGGCGGCGGTCGACGTTCTCGGTCACCCTTCCAGACTAGGCAGGTCGTTGCACTGAGTGCATCTTCTGTCGATGTCGCCGTGGTCACATGGTGGCGACCGCCGGCGGCGTCTCCGGCTACGCCGCCTCAGCGCTCTCGGCCGGCCCGGAGGACGCAGCGGGCTCGGCGGACTCCGGAGGCTCGGGGGTCTGCGCAGCACGCGCCCGCGTCCGTCGCATGCGCAGCAGCTCGATGCCGAGCGGGACCACGGAGAGACCGGCGAAGCCGATGGTGATGACCTCCACGTGCTGGGCGACCAGCGGGATGTCGCCGAACAACGCGCCGAGCGCCACCATCCCACTCCCCCACAGCACGGCGCCGACGACGTTGTACGCCGTGAACCGACCACGAGGCATGCGGGCCACGCCGGCCACCGTGGGCGTGAAGGTGCGGATGATCGGGATGAAGCGTCCGATGATGACCGCCGCGTTGCCCCGACGCTCGAAGAAGTCGTGCGCCCGGTCGACGTACTCGGGCCGCAGGAACCGTGAGGTCTCCCGCCGGAAGACGGCCGGCCCGTACCGGCGACCGATGAGGTACCCGAGCTGGTCGCCGGCGGCGGCCGCCAGCACGACCCCGATCATCACCAGCCAGATCGGCACCCCCACGACGTGGGACGTCACGAGCGCGCCGGACAGGAACAGCAGGGAGTCCCCGGGCAGGACGAAGCCGAGCAGCAGGCCCGTCTCGGCGAAGACGACGAGCATGACGACGAGCACCGCGGCCGGCCCGAGGGTCAGCAGGAGCGGGGTGAAGACGGCGGTCATGAGGCGATCGTCCCCGGCTCCACCTGACTGCCACCTGACTGCGCCCTGCCGCCCGTTCCACCGTGGAGGACACCCTCACCGACCGCCTCGGGTCCGGCGTCCTCGCGGAACACCAGCAGCCGGTAGGTCCAGAACCGGAAGACGGTCCCGAGCAGCAGGCCGACACCGTTCGCGCTCACGTTGTCGGCCAGCCGCGACGTGAGGTGCAGGAGGTCGTGCGAGACCAGCAGGCACACCACCGAGAAGCCGAGGCCCACGACGTTCAGCAGCACGAACCACGCGACCTCACGGCGTCCCCACCGTCGTCCCGACCACGTCAGGGCGGCGTTGCCTGCGAACGTCACGATCATGGCGATGCCGACGGCGAGCACCCGGGCGACGCTCGGGTCCCACGACCGGAACGGCGGCAGGACGAGCAGCTCGTTGAACGCGACGACGTCGACGACGTAGCCGGAGCCGCCGACCACGAGGAAGGTCAGCACCTCACGGGTCAGCAGCCGTCGCAGCAGCGTCATGCGGCGCCGACCTCGACCCGGCGTCGTGGGGCGAGGGCGTGGCGCAGCTCCTCGCGGCGCCACACGAGCGGGAGCCGCAGCGCCTCGAGCGCGATGCTCGTCGACATCTTCGACGCCCCGGCCGTGCGCTCGGTGAAGACGATCGGCAGCTCGCGGACCCGCAGTCCGGCGCGCTCCGCCCGCCACGTGTTCTCCACCTGGAAGCTGTAGCCCTCCGACCGCGAGGTGAGCGCCCCGACCGCGACGAGCGCCTCGGCCCGGAAGGCCTTGAAGCCGGCCGTGCAGTCGTGGACGTGCAGCCCGAGCACGGCGCGCACGTAGACGTTGCCCGCCCGCGACAGCAGGCGCCGCCGCCAGGGCCACCCGCGTGACCCGCCTCCCGGCACGTACCGGGAGCCGACGGCCACGTCGACGTCGCGCAGGGCGTCGAGCAGCGCCGGGACGCGCTCCGGCGGGTGCGACAGGTCGGCGTCCATCTGCACGATGCCCTCGTAGCCGTGCTGCAGCGCCCACTGGAAGCCCGCACGGTACGCGGCGCCGAGGCCGTCCTTGCCCGAGCGCTCCAGGAGGTGCACGTGCGGTCCGAAGCGCGGGTGGGCGCGCACCACGTCGGCCGTGCCGTCGGGACTGGCGTCGTCGACGACCAGCACGTCGGCGTCCGGCGCGGTCGCGGCCAGGGCGTCGAGGAGCACGACGATGCTGTCGCGCTCCTCGTAGGTCGGGACGATGACGATGTTCCTCATGGGTCCTCCTCGGGTCAGCCGCAGTCGGCGGCGGGGACGGGACGGGCGAGCCCGTCGCGCAGGTAGACGGTCGAGCCGCACACGTCGGCGACGCGGCGGTAGCGGCGGTGCAGCACGGCGGTGGCGTCGTGGGTGTGCAGGCCCCAGGAGTGCAGGCTGCGTCCGGTGACGACCCAGGTCGGCGCGCGCGGCCCGGCGAGCACCGCCGTGAAGCCGGTCAGGTCGGGGTCGAGGGTCTTCGTGGGCAGGCTCCACAGGGACGGGTAGGGCGACGTCAGCCCGCTGCCCTGCACGACGCCCGGGTGGCCCCAGGCCACGACGAGGGAGTCGGCCCCGACCGAGGCGGCACCGATGGCCTGCCCGACCCGCTGGTCGCGGGTGAGGTCGTCGGCGCGGGCGGACATGACCGTCGCGCTCAGCACTGCCGGCACGAGGCAGCTCGCCGCGGCGACCGTCGCGAGACGGGGTCGGGCCGTGGAGACCAGCCCGACGCCCACGGCGAGGGGCAGGGCCAGCTGCACGAGGTAGTGCGTCCAGAAGTTGCCGCCGATGGCGATCGAGACCGCCGCCCACCCCGCCCCCGCCAGGGCGGGCACGACGCCTCCGACCACGGCGGCTCCCAGCAGGTGCAGACCTCGCGCGTGCGCGGCGACGCCTCGCGACGACGCCAGCGCAGCCCCGGCGGCCACGCGGAACGGGTACATGGCGTACCAGACGCCACCCGGCGACGTGCCGTGCAGCGCGGCCCACCCGAGCACGACCGCGCTCACGGCGACGCCACCGGCGGCCGCCCCGGCGAGGGCGACGAGCAGGGTGCGCGGACGCAGGGTCCGCGTGACCGCAGCGAGCGCGACCACGCCCGCTGCCACGACGAGCACGTCGACCATGTTCTGCTTCACGAGCAGCGCGGCCACGAGCCCGGCCCCGGCCAGCCCCCCGCCGAGCAGGTGGTCGCGGCTTCGCATGCCGCGCCACGCGAGCACGACGCCGAGGACGCCGAGCGCGGTGAAGGGCGCTGCCAGGAGCTCGCCGTTCACCTCGTAGGCGCCGGCGGCGGGCGAGGCGAGCAGGGCCCCCGCGACGACGCCCGTCCAGGCCGCCGCGGTCGCCGAGCCGGTCGCGCGGCGCACGGCGGCACCGACCGTGACGACGGCGACGAGGACGGCCAGCGCACCCACGACGCGGAGCCCGACGGCGCCGCCGAGCCCGTCGGCCAGCTGGTACAGCGTGATCAGCAGCGGCGGGCGGTCGACCCAGTAGTGCCCGTAGAGCGACGTCCCGGGACTCCACTGTCCCGCGACCGCCAGGAACCCCGCCTCGTCGGACCCGAGGCCGCGGTCGGCCCAGGTCATCCGCAGCAGCGCCGCGAGCACCCCTGCGGCGCACGGCACCCACGCGACCCCGGGCAGGGTCGTCGCCACGCCACGCACACGGGTCGTGCCGGTGATGCTGGTCATGGCGCCACGCTAGGAGCGGCTACCTGTACGCCACCTGAACGTCGCTGCTCGATCACGCCGCGCTCACCCGGACGTCGGGCAGGATGAGGCCGTGGCCAGGATCGGCGTGTGCGAGGACGACGCGTCGGTGCGGCGCGTCCTCGTCGAGGGGCTGCGGCTCTCGTCGCACGACGTGGTGCTGGCGCGCACGGGACGCGAGGCGATGGAGCTGTTCGGCGCCGACGCGGAGCTCGACGCGCTCGTCCTCGACATCGGCCTGCCCGACGCCGACGGCCGTGACGTCTGCCAGGCGCTGCGGGCCGGCGGGCAGCACGCGCCGGTGCTGTTCCTGACGGCGCTCGACGCCGTGCACGACCGCGTGTCGGGGTTCCACGCGGGAGGCGACGACTACGTGCCGAAGCCGTTCTCGATCAGCGAGGTGCTGGTGCGTCTCGACGCCCTCATGCGCCGTTCGCGCAGCGCGCCGGCCGAGGCCACCGGGCTCGTCCTCGACCCCGAGCGCTTCTCGGTCCGCTCCCCCGGCGGTGAGCAGCGGTTGACGCCGACCGAGTTCAGGATGCTGGCGGCCATCGCCGCCCGACCGGGCGAGGTCGTGCGGCGACGCGCCGTGGTCGCGGCCGGCTGGCCCGACGGCGCGATCGTGCACGAGAACACCATCGACACCTACGTGCGCCGCCTGCGCGTGAAGCTCGAGGCCATCGACGCCCCGGTGACCCTCGAGACCGTGCGCGGGGTCGGGTTCGTGCTCCGATGAGCCGCTCGCCCGGGGTGCGCGGACGACTCGTGCTCACGACGGCGCTCATCACGACGGGCGCGATGGCGCTCATGCTCGTGGTGGTGCTGCTCGCCGCGAACCAGCTCATGGCGTCGCAGGTGCAGACCGCGCTCGACGACCGCATCGACACCGTGGCCGCGTCGCTCGCAGCACGCCAGGGACGGGTCGAGGTGCCCGACGTGGGGGCCGACACCGTCCTCGACGGCGTCTGGGTCTTCGACGCCTCCGGCGTGCAGGTGTCGGGCCCCGACGCCAGCGCCCGGACGACCGCGGTGGTCGACGGTCTGGCCGAAGTGCGTCAGGCGACGACGCTCAAGCGCGGCGAGCGGCTGTTCCGGGCCCGACCGGTCGCCGTCCCCGGACCTGACGACCTCACCGCCGTCGTCGTGGCCACCGAGTCGCTCGACGTCTACGAGGCGAGCCGCGACATCCTGCTCGGGGCGCTCGGCGTGGCGGCGCTGCTCGTGGTGGCGGGGACCGCCGCTACGACGGCGTGGACCGTGTCGCGCACGCTGCGCCGCGTCGGCGAGATGACCGAGTCCGCCGACGAGTGGAGCGCGCACGACCTCGAGGCCCGCTTCGACCTCACGGGCGACGACGAGCTGGCCCGGCTCGGCCGGACGCTGGACCGCCTGCTCGACCGCGTGGCGCAGGCGATCCGCGCCGAGCAGCGCCTGACCGGGGAGCTGGCGCACGAGCTGCGCACCCCGTTGACCGCGCTGCGCGGCGAGGCCGAGCTGGCACTGCTCGGGACACCGCCACCCGACGTCCGGGAGCGTTTCGTCCGGGTGCTCGAGCAGGTCGATCGGCTGAACGGCACGATCACCGCGCTGCTGGAGGTGGCGCGCCACTCCACCGGGTCGCCACGCCAGGCCGACGTCGGCGAGGTGGTCGCCGCGCTCGTCGCCGCGCGACCTCCCGCGGACGTCCGGACCGACGTCGCCGCTGCGGCCGGGCTGCACGGGGCGGCCGCCGCCGAGCTCGTCGAGCGGATCGTCGGACCCGTCGTCGACAACGCCGTGCGGCACGCCCGCACGCGGGTCGAGGTCGTGGTGCGCCGTCGCGCGGGCCGGGTCGTCGTCGAGGTGAGCGACGACGGGGCCGGCCTCGACGCTGCGCACGGCGAGGACGTGTTCCGCGCCGGCTTCCGACGCAGCGACGACACGGAGGGCGCCGGCCTCGGCCTTCCCCTCGCGCGTCGGGTCGCGGCGACCGTGGGAGGCACCGTGAGCGTGACGTCGGCGCACGACCCGACGACGTTCACCATCGACCTGCCGCCTGCCTGATTGGACGGGCGCACAGGATCGACCTTCGCTACGGTGCTCGCGTGGACGACGACAGGAAGCGCTCCGCCATCGTGGGCGTCGGGGCCGTGGCGCTGGCCGTGACCGCGATCGTGGCCATCTCGAACGACGGCGGCGCCGACAACCGCGCTGTGTGCGTGGACCGGTCCACCGACACCCGCGTCTCCGACGAGCGCTGCGACGACGACTCCTCGATCGAGGGCGGCTCGTCCGACAGCGGCGGTGGCTCGTCCGGCGGTGGCGGCTACGGCTGGTACTACATCCCGGCGGGCCGCACGGCGCCCGGCGTCGGCGAGAAGACCTCAGGCCAGGGCTCGTACACGCCGCCTCCGTCGTCGGTGAAGCGCGGAGGCGTGGCCTACGACGGCGGCGAGGTGACCCGAGGCGGGTTCTTCTCCGGCAAGAGCTCGTTCGGCGGCTGACGTGCGACGACTCGCGTCAGAGCCACGGCCCGACTGGCTCGCGAAGGTCGAGGGCGAGGGACTCACGTACGCCGTCGACCGCGCCGAGGACGGCGAGCAGCTGCCCTACTGGGACGAGTCGGCCTGCTACGTGCTGAGCGAGGCCGAGGTCGACCACCTCGAGCGCGTGACCGGCGACCTGCACGCGATGGCGGTGGAGGCCGCCGGCCGGATGGTCACCGATCCGAGCGTCGTCGAGCGCCTCGGTCTGCCGCCCGGGTCGGGCGAGCTGCTGGCGCGGTCCTTGCACGACCCCGACGAGATCTCGATCTACGGCCGCTTCGACCTCGCGTGGGACGGCACGGGCGAGCCCCGGCTGCTGGAGTACAACGCCGACACGCCCGCCGGGCTCGTCGAGGCGGCGGTCTGCCAGTGGACGTGGCTGGAGGAGACGCACCCGGACCGCGACCAGTGGAACATGCTGCACGAGCACCTGGTGAAGCGCTGGGGCGAGCTGCGCTCGCAGGGCGTCGACGTGGTGCACTTCGCCGTCGGGCAGCAGGAGCCGACCGAGGACTGGGTGACGGTCGCGTACCTGCGTGACACGGCGCAGGAGGCGGGCGTGCAGACGCTCGGCGTGACCGTCGAGGACATCGGCTGGCACCACGACCGCGAGATCTTCCTCGACCCCGAGGACGTGGAGATGCGCTACTGCTTCGCCATGTACCCGACGGAGTGGATGCTCGACTCGATCTTCGGGCAGCACCTGATCGCCGGGCGAGGCACGACGCGCTGGATCGAGCCGCCGTGGAAGCTGCTGCTGGGCTCGAAGGCGCTGCTGCCGGTGCTGTGGGACATGTTCCCCGGCCACCCGAACCTGCTCCCGTCCTACTTCGACGCGCCCTACGCGATGCGCCGCTACGTCACGAAGCCGCTGTTCGGCTGGGAGGGCGACGGCGTGGAGGTCCACGGCGAGGGGATCGCCGAGTCCGTCCCCCGCTCGCACACGGAGGGCCAGCAGGTGGTCTACCAGCAGTACGTCGACCTGCCCGACTTCGACGGCCACCACCCCGTGCTCGGGACGTGGGTGATCGGGGGCCGTGCCGCGGGTCTCGGCATCCGCGAGTCACGCGAGCGGATCACCACCACCCGCGCACGCTTCGTCCCGCACCTGATGGACACGCCCCGCTCGTCGCCCGACCAGGTCGCGTCCTGGCTCGCCGACACCGACCACCGCTGACCTCAGCCCCCACCACCCATCCGAGGAGACCTCCATGGACCTGCTGACCTCCGTCGGCTACGCGCTCGCCTACGCCGTCGTCGGCATCGTCGTGCTGGGCGTCGGCTACGGCGTGCTCGACCTGCTCACGCCCGGGCACCTCGGCCGGCACATCATGGCCGGCTCGATGAACGCGGCTCTCGTCGCCGCCTCCGGGATCCTCGGCCTGGGCCTGGTGGTCTACACCGCGATCTGGCACCACGCCGACGCCTCCTTCGGCGAGGCCCTCGGCTACACGATCGTGTTCGGGCTGTTCGGCGTCGTCGTGCAGGCGGTCGCGTTCCGCCTCGTCGACATCGTCATGCCCGACGACCTCGCCGCCACCGCGATGGAGACGACCTTCCACCCCGCGACCCTCGTCCCGGCCGCCACCCAGATCGCGGTGTCGCTGGTCGTGGTCGCCAGCATCGCCTGAGCGCTTCCCGCCCGCCGGCGCCTGCCCCCCTCGCGGTAGATCAGACGCGTCATCGGCCCTGGCGGTAGGTGACGCGCCCCACGCGGGCCCTGAAGGGCGCGAGACCTACCACCGACCCGGCCAGGGCGCGCAGGACGGCGACGGGCCCGCCCGTGAAGTTCACGGACGGGCCCGACTCCGGGTGTGACTGGTTCAGCGCTGCGCACGCACCGGGATGGTGTGCAGGGTCGAGCCCGTCTTGACGCCGAGCACCCAGTGACCCTTGCGGCTCATGCCGCGGTCCATCCGCACCGGCAGCGAGAAGCGGTTCAGGCCCGCCTGCTTGCCGGCCCGCACGAGGTAGCTGCCCGACGCGGTCGGACGGCTGCCACGCGGTGCAGCGTTGTAGTACTGCGGCCGGGCCGTGCCGGAGGTCAGGGCGACCACCTGGTACGTCTGGCCGTCACGCACCTGCCACGCGCCGTCGCGGAACGTGGCGCCCGCGACGTAGAACTTCGCAACGCGGTAGGTCACCGACGCGGTGCTCGTGTTGCCCGCCCGGTCGGTGGCGCGGGCGGTGACGGTCACCTTCTCGCCCGAGACCTTCCGGCTGGTGCGGCACGACGCGATGCCCGAGAGGGCGTCGCGGCTCGTGCACGTGGCACGGGGCGCCTGGCCGGCGTAGACCCGACCCTTCGACACGCCCTTGACCGCGACCCGCGGAGCCGTGCGGTCGACGTTGATGCCCGCGACCGTGACGGTCGTGGCTCCGCCGTCGGCCGCCATCACCGTGCGCGTGACCGACTGGCCCGCACCGTTGCGGCCGAGGGTGACGGGCGCCGGGCAGCTGCCGACCAGCGCGCCGCTCGTCGGCGCGCACTGGAAGGAGACGGTCACGGGCGTGCGGTACCAGCCGCTCGCCGACTTCTTGACCGCGCTGGTGACCTTGGCCGTGACGACCGGGTCCTGACGTGCCGTCGAGTCCGACGAGCCGACGAAGTCGGCGTCACCGGCGTAGGCCGCCGCGACGGCCCGCTCCTTGCCGGCCTCGACCCAGTACGCGAGCGTCGCGACACCGTCGACGACGGGTGCGGTGCCGACCGTCTCGCCGTCGACCGAGAAGGTCACGGTGCCGGTCGGCGCGCCGGCGCCGGGAGCCGTGGGCTGCACGGCAGCGGAGAGCGTGTCACGGGCGACCGTGAGCGTGGTCGACGTCGCGGCCTGCGCGACGGTGACCGTCTGGCTCGTCGAGGCCGCGGCGTAGCGGCCGTTGCCCTCCTGGTCGGCGTCGACGACGCAGGCGCCCGGGTGCTCGAAGGTCACCGTGGAGCCGTCGATGGCGCAGACGCCGGCCGAGGCCTCGTCGACGGAGAGGACGACGGGCTGTCCGGAGTCGCCGGCGGAGGTGGTGACCGCGTAGGTCTGGCCGACCACCGCGTTGGCGGGGGCCTCGGACGTGATGGCGACGGTCTGCGTCGCGAGCGACACCGTGACGGTGACGTCCTGCGTGCTCGACAGCTTCCCGTTCGACGCCTCGACCGTGACCGGGTAGGAGTCGGCGGAGCCGTCGGCGGGCGTGCCCGCGAGGGTGCCGGTGCCGTCGCCGTTGTCGACGAACGTCAGACCAGCGGGCAGGTCGCCGGCCACGGTCAGCGCCGTGTCGGACGGGAACCCGGCGACGGTGGTGACGGTGAACGACCCGGCCTCGCCGACCGTGAACCCGGCGGCGGTGGGGCTGGTGATCCCGGGCGCCTCGTCGACGGTCAGCTCGAGCGTCTGCGTGGCGTCGGGCTCGTTGCCGTTGCTCGCCTTGAGCTCGACGTCGTGGAGGCCGCCGGTGCCGGCGGCCGGGGTGCCGGCCAGCGTGGCCGTGCCGTCGCCGTTGTCGGTGAGCGTGAGGCCGCTGGGCAGCTCGGACGTCGCCGAGATCGTCGCCGCGGGCTTGCCCTTGGTCGTGATGGTGAAGCTTCCCTCGACACCGGCCGTGAACGACGCCGTCGCGTCGCTGGTGAAGCTGGGGGCCTTGACGACGGGCGTGATGGATGCGTTGAGCGCGTTGGCGAGCAGGCGCGTGCCGTCGGTGGACGCGTCCCAGAAGTCTCCGCGGGCGTCGCTCGACGGCGGGAAGAAGTTCAGGAAGATCGACTTCTCGCCGCGGACCACGAGCGGCTCGCCGGAGCTCCAGTGCGCGACGACCGTCGAGCCGTCCCTCGGCGTCGCCGGGTCGTTGCGGTAGCTGCTGCTCCCGCCGTTGAAGGAGGTGACCCCCGCGAGCAGCGGGTCGTCGGCATCGTCGGCGACGAGGGTCAGGCCCGACCCGCCGCTCTGCGAGCCCGGGATGACGGCAAGGTAGCCCTCGGCGGCGAACCGGCCACCGATCTTCAGCCCGGAGTCGTCGTAGCCCGCGAACGTGGCGACCACGACGGTGCCACCCTGGTCGGCGTAGTCGGCGAGGACGTCGCCGAGGGCGTCGGGCTCGCGGAAGTTGCAGTCGTTCCAGACGAGGAGCGCGTCGTACTGCTCGAGCTGGGCCAACG
>NZ_LUNF01000065.1:0-11172 GCF_001626145.1 Aeromicrobium sp. REDSEA-S32_B7 | reverse complement strand
CTCGACGACCGGCTCGGGCTCCGGCTCCGGCTCGGGCTCCGGCTCGGGGGTCGGGGCCGGCGCGGGCTCCGCCTTGACGGCAGGGATCAGACCGGTGGGCTCGCCGGTCGAGGCCGCGGCGACCTTGGCGCGCAGCTCCTCGTTCTCGACGGTGAGTCGCTCCAGCTCGGCCTCGACCTCGTCGAGGAACTGGTCCACCTCGCCCATGTCGTAACCCTCGCGGAGACGTACCGGAGTGAAGCGCTTGTTGCGCACGTCCTCTGGCGTCAGGGGCATGAGTTCACCTCGTGTCGTGGTTTCGTCTCGAAGACTGTGGTTCTGACCCACCGTACTCGGTCACCGTTCACTGCTGCCACACGCGTCCCGTCCGCGGACGCCGCGCGGTGTTCACCGACCGACGAGCGTGTTGTTCACGATCGCCTGGAGGATGTAGATCCCGATCAGGAGCACCATCGGCGACAGGTCGAGCATGGCCGAGCCGAGGCGGACCGGGGGGATCACCCGACGCACGGCGCGCAGCGGCGGGTCGGTGACGGTGTAGATGCCCTCGCACAGCACGGCGACGAACCCGGTGGGTCGCCAGGACCGCGCGAGGAGCTGGACCCAGTCCAGGATGAGCCGTGCGATGAGCACGAGGATGCAGACGAGCAGGACGAAGCTGAGGACCTGCCCGATGGTGGAGAGCGCCATCAGCCGTTGTTGTAGAAACCGCCCGCGGCGATGCGCTGCTTGTCCTCGTCGGTCACCTCGATGTTCTCCGGCGAGAGCAGGAAGACCTTCGACGTGACCCGGTTGATCGTGCCGCGCACCGCGAACACGAGACCGGCAGCGAAGTCGACGAGGCGCTTGGCGTCGTCGTCGTCGATCTCGGAGAGGTTCATGATGACCGGCACGCCGGAGCGGTAGTGCTCGCCGACCGTGCGCGCGTCGTTGTAGGTGCGCGGGGTGACCGTCTCGATGCGGGCCAGCATCGACGGCGCCGGCTCGACGGCGCGGGGCGTGCGACGGTGGTCGTCGATCGACGCGACCTGCGCCCGACGCTCGGGGGCGCGCACCGCGGGGGTCCGCTCCTCCTCGCGACGGACGGCCGGCACCGGACCGGTGGGCTCGTCGTCGTACTCGTCGAAGTCAGCCTGCTCGACGAGGCCCAGGTACTCGCCTACTTTTCGCATTGCGCCAGCCATGATGTCTCCGTCGGGTGCGGGTGAGCGGGGGCTCGGAGGAAGAAGTGGTGTCGGTGAACGACACTGGTGAGATTACCGGAGCGGAGGCCGCTCGCCGAGCACCGCGCGCCCGATCCGCAGGTGTGTCGCGCCGGCGGCGACCGCGTCCTCGAAGTCGCCGCTCATCCCGGCCGAGACGATGCGCGCGTCGGGGTGCTGCGCGCGCACCTGCTCGGACAGCTCGCGCAGTCGCTCGAACACGGGCCGGGGGGCGACGCCGAGCGGGGCGACCGTCATGAGGCCGCCGAGGTGCACGCGGGGCAGCTCGGCGACGAGGTCGGCGAGCGCTGCCACGTCGTCGGGTGCGGCGCCGGAGCGACCGGGGTCCTGGAGGTCGAAGTCGACCTGCACGAGCAGCACGAGGTCGCGGTCGGCGGCCTCGGCCCCGCGTGAGAGGGACCGGGCGAGCTTCGCGCGGTCGACGCTCTGGACGACGTCGGCGTAGCGCGCCACGGCGCCCGCCTTGTTGGTCTGCAGCCCGCCGACGAAGTGCAGACGCGGTGCGGCGACGCCGTCGGCCAGCAGCGACGGCAGCTCGGCCGCCTTGTCGCCGGCCTCCGGGTGACGGTTCTCCCCCACGTCGGTGACGCCGAGCCCGGCGAGCGTGGCGACGTCGGACGCGGGGTAGGTCTTGGTGACGACGATGGTGGTGACGTCCTGGGGAGCGCGACCGGCGGCCGCGCAGGCCTGGGCGACGCGCGCCCGCACCTCGGCGAGGTTGGCGGCCAGCTCCTCGGGCCGGGTCATGGCCTGCCCTCCGCGGCCAGCACGACGACGCCGCCCATGCGGCCCGCGCGCTCGCCCTGGCGACGGTGCGACCAGAACCGGTCGTCCTCGATGGTGCAGGCTCCGGCGCCGACGTCGTGCACGGTGACGCCGAGCGCCTCCAGCTGCGCGACCACACCGGCGCCCACGTCGACCGCCGGGGTGCCCCAGGACGTCGTCGACCGGGTGCCCGGGACGGCGGCGTCGACCGCGTCGGCGAGGTCGGCCGGCAGCTCGTAGCAGCGACCGCACGCGCGGGGTCCGACCCAGGCGTGCAGCGGTGCGGTCGGCCCGTCGGCCACGACACGCTCGACCGCGCGGGGCACGACCCCGCGCACCAGCCCCTCCCGGCCGGCGTGCACCGCGGCGGCGACGGCTCCGTCCTCGCTGGCGAGCAGCACGGGCGTGCAGTCGGCGACCCTCACCACGAGCGCGACCCCGGGCGTCCGGGTGACGAGGGCGTCGGCGGTGGGGGTCGGCGTGCCACGGCCGACGAGCACCGCGTCGGGTCCGTGGACCTGGTGCATCGACACGACGTCGAGCGCGCCGTCGGACCCTGCGTCGAGTCCTCCGGCCACCGACCGCGCGGCCCGACGTCGTGCCTGCACCGCCTCGGCCGCGTCGGTGCGGCCGAGGTCGGTGCCGGCGTCGGTGAAGCCGACCTGCGCCCAGCCGAGGTCCTGGTGGAAGAACACGTCGTCGACGGTAGCGCGGGCGGGCGACGCCGCGCTCAGCGCAGGAAGTCGGGGATGTCGAGGTCGTCGCCGTAGGGCACCTCGCGCGGCTCGCGCGTGGGGACCGAGCGCGGGTCGCCCGACGGCAGCGGGTCGGCCTGCGTCGACGAGGAGTACTTCTGTCCCGTGTAGGTCTCGGCGGTCGGCGGCGGCGTGCTCGGCGTGGCAGGCTCCTGTGCCGCCTGTTCCTTGAGCAGCGCCGGCTGCGAGGCGTCGCGCGCCTTCGGCTCGCCGCCGTCGAAGCCTGCCGCGATGACCGTCACGCGCACCTCGTCGCCGAGGGCGTCGTCGATGACGGCACCGAAGATGATGTTGGCCTCGGGGTGGACGGCGTCGGCGACCAGGCCTGCGGCCTCGTTGATCTCGAACAGACCGAGGTCGGAGCCACCCGCGATCGAGAGCAGGACGCCGCGCGCCCCCTCGATGGAGGCCTCGAGGAGCGGGCTGGAGACGGCCATCTCGGCGGCCACCGCGGCCCGCTGCTCGCCGCGGGCTGAGCCGATGCCCATGAGGGCGGAGCCGGCGTCGGACATGACCGACTTGACGTCGGCGAAGTCGAGGTTGATCAGACCGGGGGTCGTGATGAGGTCGGTGATGCCCGAGACGCCCTGGTGCAGCACCTGGTCGGCCTGGCGGAAGGAGTCGAGCAGGCTGACGTTGGGGTCGCTGATCGACAGCAGCCGGTCGTTCGGGATGACGATGAGGGTGTCGACCTCCTCGCGCAGCGCCTGGATGCCGGCGTCGGCCTGGCCCGAGCGGTTGCGACCCTCGAACGTGAACGGACGGGTGACGACGCCGATGGTCAGCGCGCCGAGCGAGCGGGCGATCCGTGCGACGACGGGCGCGCCGCCGGTGCCGGTGCCGCCGCCCTCGCCGGCGGTGACGAAGACCATGTCGGCGCCCTTGATGGCCTGCTCGATCTCCTCGGCGTGGTCCTCGGCGGCACGCTTGCCGATCTCGGGGTTCGCCCCGGCGCCGAGACCGCGCGTGGAGTCGCGACCGACGTCGAGCTTGACGTCGGCGTCGCTCATGAGCAGCGCCTGCGCGTCGGTGTTGATGGCGATGAACTCGACACCCTTGAGGCCGACCTCGATCATCCTGTTCACGGCATTGACGCCGCCGCCGCCGATGCCGACGACCTTGATCACGGCGAGGTAGTTCTGGACCGCCATGTGCGATGCCTTTCAGGAGGAGGGCTGGAGGGGGTCTCCCTCAAGTCTGAACGTGAACGTCAGGGTTATAGTTATGTCAACCTGCTGTCCGAGGATCACGCTACGCGGCGCGCGGACGCCCTCACGGACGACACGCCGCGCGTCGCGCACGCTCTGCCTCACGTCCGTCGCGCGCGCCTCTCCGAACCCGCTCGAGCCGACCCGGAGGGCCGTCGGCGCTACTGGCGCGTGGTGGGCTGCTCGGGCGCGCTGACGTCGTAGCCGCGCGCCCGGATGCGCAGCAGGGCCCGCAGGACCTTGAGCTTCTGCTCCGGCTTGGCCGCGCTCCCCCACGTGACCGTGCGGTCGCGTGAGAGCCGCAGCGTCACGGCGTCGCGGCTCGGCGCCTCGACCGCACGGACGGCCTTCAGCAGGTCGGGGTCGTCCTTCTCCAGCCGGGCCACGACCGCGGCCGCGGCGACGACCGCCAGCTGGCGCTGCCGCGGGTCGGTGGCCGAGGTGCTGACCTCGACGAGGCCCCGGGGCGGCTGGCGCAGGGTCCGGTAGTCGATGCCGAAGCGGTCGAGCGCGCGCACGTCGCCGTCGACCCTGGTCCAGGCGACGGCGGTGCGTTCGGTGACCTCGACCCGGACGGTGCGGGGCCAGCTGCGTCGGACCTCGACGCGCTCGACGGCGGGCAGTCCCGCCACGCGGGCCTCGACGGCGGCGGTGTCGAGCCTCGCCAGGGGCGTGCCGAGCCGGACGTCCGCGACCGAGCGCACCTGCTTGACCCCGAGGGTCCTGGTGCCCTCGACCTCGACGTCGCGGACGCCGAGGACGTGGGAGAACCAGACGAGCCAGACGAGCACGCCGACGAGGACGACGGCGCCGAGACCGCCGGCCCAGCGGAGCAGCCGCTTCCGGCGGTCGCGTCGACGCCGCTCGTGGAAGCGCTGCTCGGTCATGCCCCGCCCGTCCCGCGGGCGCGCAGCGCGTCGAGCAGACGCGGACCGACGACGGTCACGTCGCCGGCCCCAAGCGTGAGGACGAGGTCGCCGGGCCGCACCTGCGGCAGCAGGACGTCGTGCAGGTCGACCACGGGCCCACCGGCGGACGCGGGCGGACCGTCGACGGCGTCGACGACGAGCGCCGACGTGACGGCGGGGTCGGGGTCCTCGCGGGCCAGGTACAGGTCGGCGACCAGGACGAGGTCGGCCGCCGACAGGGCCCGGCCCATCTCGACGCCGTAGAGACGCGTGCGGCTCACCAGGTGCGGCTGGTAGGCCACGACGAGCCGCCCCTCCCCCGCGATCGAGCGGGCCGCCGCGAGGTCGGCGCGGATCTCCGTCGGGTGGTGGGCGTAGGAGTCGTAGACGACCACGCCGTCGACCTCGCCGAGCCGCTCCATCCGGCGGCGGGCGCCGCCGTAGGCGGCCAGGCCCTCCACGAGAGCCTCGGCCGGGTGGCCGAGGCGCAGGCCGACCGCGAGCGCGAGGAGCGCGTCCTGGGCGTAGTGGGCGCCGGGCACGGCCAGCCGTACCGGCAGGCCGGAGAGGCCGAGCCCGTCGACGGTGAAGGTCGTCGCCCCGGCGGCCACCTGCACGTCGCGGGCCCGCAGGTCGTGGCCCTCGCCCAGGCCCGTGGTGACGACGTCGAGCCCGCGCGCGGTGCCCGCGGCGGCGAGCCTGGCGGCACCCGGGTCGTCGGCACCGAGCACGAGCACCTCGCCGACGGTCGCGACGAACTGCTCGAAGGCGGCGGCGTAGGCCTCCTCCGTCCCCCAGGTGTCGAGGTGGTCGGCGTCGACGTTGGTCACGACCGCGAGGGCCGGGTCGTAGTGCAGGAACGCGCCGTCGCTCTCGTCGGCCTCCGCGACGAGCACGTCGCCGGTGCCCACGCGTGCGTTGGTGCCAAGGCTCGCGACCTCCGCGCCGATGGCGAACGACGGCTCGGCGCCGGCGGCCACGAGGGCGCAGGTGAGCATGGCGGTGGTGGTGGTCTTGCCGTGCGTGCCCGCGACAGCGACCGTGCGCCGGTCGGTCATGACCGAGCGCAGGCCCGCCGACCGTGGCCAGAGCCGCGCACCCGACGCCGTGGCGGCCACGACCTCGGGGTTGTCCTCGCGGACGGCGGTGGACACGATGACGGTGTCGGCACCCTCGACGTGCTCCGCCGCGTGCCCGACGTGGACGGTGATGCCCTCCTCGCGCAGCGCGCGCACGACGGTGCCGTCGGCGGCGTCGCTGCCGCTGACGCTCACGCCCTGCTGGGCGAGCAGCCGCGCGATCGCGGACAGGCCCGCCCCGCCGATGCCGACGAGGTGGACGCGGCCGAGGTCGTGCGGTCCGGGCACGTGGTCGGGGACGGGGACCCTCATCGACCGAGCTCCCGACCTGCGGCGGCCAGGACCATGCGCGCGAGCCGGGCGTCGGCGTCGCGCGGCACGAGGTCGGTCGCCGCGGCCGACATGAGGGCCAGCCGCTCGGTGTCCTGCACGAGCGGCACGACGACCTGGTCGACCCAGGCGGGGGTCATGGCCTCGTCGTCGATGAGCAGGCCGCCGCCAGCCTGCACCACGGGGTGTGCGTTGAGCGCCTGCTCGCCGTTGCCGATCGGCAGCGGGACGAACGCCGCCGGCAGCCCCACGGCGGCCACCTCGGTGACGGTGTTCGCGCCGGCGCGGCAGACGACGAGGTCGGCGGCCGCGTAGGCGAGGTCGATCCGGTCGATGTACTGCTCGACGACGTACGGCGGGGCGTCGGCGGGACGCTCGAGCACGACCTCCTCGGGGCGTCCGGCGGCGTGGAGCACCTGGACGCCGGCCTCGGCGAGGTCGCGCGCGGCACCGCTGACCGCCTGGTTGATGCGACGGGCGCCCTGCGAGCCGCCCGTGACGAGCAGCGTCGGTCGGTCGAGGTCGAGCCCGAAGTGCGCGCGACCCTCGGCCCGCGCGGCGGAGCGGTCGAGCCTGGAGATCTGGCGACGGATCGGCAGCCCCACGTACTGCCCGTGCCGCAGCGGCGTGTCGGGGAAGCTGGTGGCGACGTGCTCGGTGAAGCGCGCGCCGAGGCGGTTGGCGATGCCCGGCTTCGCGTTGCCCTCGTGCACGACCAGCGGGACACCGCGACGTCGCGCCACGAGGTAGGCCGGGACGGAGACGTAGCCGCCGAAGCCGACGACCACGTCGGGCTGCACGCGCTCGAAGACGTCGTGCGTGGCGCGCACCGCCGCGCGGAGCCGTCCCGGCACGCGCAGCAGCGCCGCACCGGGGCGTCGGGGCAGCGGGACCGGCGGGACGAGCTCGAGCGGGAACCCGGCCTCGGGGATGAGGGTGGTCTCCAGGCCCCGCGGGGTGCCCAGGCAGGTCACGTCGACGCCCTCGTCGCGCAGCACGGCGGCCGTCGCGAGGAGCGGGGAGGTGTGGCCGGCGGTGCCGCCGCCGGCGAGGAGAGCACGCACGGTCAACGCCTCCGGGCGGCGCTGCTGCGCGCGCGGCGCGCCTTGCCGGCGGCCAGCGCGCGGGCGGCGCCTGGTTCGGTGGTGGCGCAGCGCAGGAGGACGCCGCAGCCGACCAGGGTCACGAGGACGCTCGAGCCGCCGTAGGACAGCAGCGGGAGCGGGATGCCGATGACGGGCAGCAGCCCGAGCACCATGGCGATGTTGATGGCCGCCTGCGCGGTGATCCAGATGGTGACGCCGGCGGCCGCGTAGCGGGCGAACGGGTCGCGGCTGCGGGTGGCGATGCGGACGCCGGCGACGGCCAGCAGCACGAACAGGACCAGCACGACGAGGCTGCCGAGCAGCCCCAGCTCCTCGCCGACGACGGCGAGGATGAAGTCGGTGTGCGCCTCGGGCAGCGAGCCCCACTTCTGGCGGCTGCCGCCGAGCCCGACGCCGCCGAAGCCGCCGCGCGCGAAGCCCATCATCGCGTGGACGGCCTGGTAGCCGTCCTTGTCGGGGTCGGCCATCGGGTTGAGGAAGCTCAGCATGCGCGCGACGCGGTGCGGCGCCGTGGCCACGAAGAACACGAGCAGGACGCCCACGAACGCGACGATCGCGCCGAGGAAGCGTCCGGGCAGGCCGACGACCCACAGCATGCCGACGATGACCGCGAAGAGCACCAGGGCGGTACCGAGGTCGTTCTGGGCGACGACGAGCGCGGCGCAGAAGCCCGCGACGAGCGTCATCGGCAGCAGCACGAGCCGCGGGTTGTCGAGGTGCTTCTGGCGGCGCGCGTAGTGGTCGGCGATCCAGAGCACGAGGGTCAGCTTGAGGAACTCCGACGGCTGCAGGCGGAACCCGGCGGCGACGGGGATCCAGTTCGTGTTGCCGTTGACCTCGACGCCGACGCCCGGGATGAACGTGGCGAGCGTGAGGGCGATCGAGACCAGCAGACCGGGCAGGATCAGGCGGCGCAGCAGCGTCATCGGGATGCGCGTGACCGCGTAGGCGCCGGCCAGGCCGACGACGGCGAGCACGAGCTGGCGCTGCACGATGGCGAAGGAGTTGCCGTAGACCTGCAGCGAGAGCACCGAGCTGGCGCTGAGCACCATGATCAGGCCGAGGCCGAGGAGCAGCGCCGTGGTGCCGAGCACGAGCTGGTACGACGCGAGCGGACGGTCGAGCAGACGCTGGACGCCGGCGACGGCGCTGCCGGAGGACCGCGGCGACTTGTCGGTGGTGCTCATCGCACGCTCACGCGGTGGGGAGCCGGCGCACCGACGCGGCGAAGGCGTCGCCCCGTGCGGCGTAGTCACGGAACTGGTCCATGGACGCGCAGCCGGGCGCCAGCAGCACCGTGTCACCCGTGCGCGCGAGGGCGGCCGCTGCCGCGACGACGTCGTCCATGAGGCCATCCTCCCCGCCGACGACCTCCGTGACGGGCACATCCGGCGCGTGTCGGGCCAGCGCCTCCGCGACCACGGCGCGGTCGGTGCCGATGAGCACCACGCCGCGCAGCCGCTCCCGGGCGGCCTCGACGAGCTCCTCGAAGCGGGCGCCCTTGGCGAGCCCCCCGGCGATCCACACGGCCGACTCGACGCCGCGCAGCGAGGCGAGGGCGGCGTGGGGGTTGGTGGCCTTGGAGTCGTCGACGTAGCGGACGCCGTCGACCTCGGCGACGAGGTCGGCGCGGTGCGGCCGTGGACGGCGTCATCGCCCACACCTTCAGCTCTGCAGCCTATCAGTACATGAAGATCAATGACCGCGAGGTCGGCGAGCAGGCCGTCGACGACGCCGAGCATGCCGGGCGCAGGGACGCCCAGGGTGAACCCGATCGCGCGGGCGCCCTCCTGGACGTCGGCGTCGCGCACGAGCTGCTCGGTGCGGGGGTCCTCGACGTTGTAGACGCACGCCCGCTCGACGTTCTCGTACACCCGACCCTTGGCGTGGGCGTAGGCGTCGAGCGTGCCGTGCCAGTCGAGGTGGTCGTCGGCGATGTTCAGCACGGCCGACGCCTCCGCGGCGAGCGAGGAGCTCCAGTGCAGCTGGAAGCTGGAGAGCTCGACGGCGAGGACGTCGAGCGGCTCGGGGTCCATGACCGCCTCGAGGACGGGGCGTCCGACGTTGCCGACCGCAGCGCTGCGCAGTCCGGCGGCGCGCAGGATCGCGTCGAGCATCTGCACGGTGGTCGTCTTGCCGTTGGTGCCGGTGACGCACAGCCACGGCGGCGCGCCGGGACCGCGCAGGCGCCACGCCAGCTCGACCTCCCCCCACACGGGCACGCCACGCTCGGCGGCAGCGCGCAGTGCCGGCGACTCCGGACGCCAGCCCGGCGACGTGACGACGAGGTCGACGTCGTCGGGGAGCGTGGCCGTGGCGCCGGGCTCGAGACGCAACGTGACGCCGAGCGTCTCGAGCAGCGTGGCCTGCTCGGCGCGGGCCGAGCCGTCCTCGGGGACGCGCTCGTCGAGGACCGTGACGCTCGCCCCGAGGTGCTGCAGGGTGTCGGCCGCGGCGAAGCCGCTGACCCCGAAGCCGGTGACGACGGCGCGCACGCCGGTCCAGTCGTCGCCGACGCCGAGGGTCTCGACGTCGCGACGCGGGTGCTCCGTGCTCATCGGAAGGCGAGCCATTCCCAGTAGAAGACGCCGAGACCGGCGGCCACGCACAGCCCGCTGATGATCCAGAACCGGACGACGATGGTGATCTCGGCCCAGCCGAGCAGCTCGAAGTGGTGCTGGAGCGGGGCCATGCGGAAGATCCGCTTGCCGCCGGTGGCCTTGAAGTACGCGACCTGGAGGATCACCGAGAACGTGATGGCGACGAACAGGCCGCCGATGATCACGAGAAGCAGCTCCGTGCGGGTCATGAGCGCGAACCCGGCCATGGCGCCGCCGAGCGACAGCGACCCGGTGTCGCCCATGAAGATCTTCGCCGGCGAGGCGTTCCACCAGAGGAAGCCGAAGCAGGCCCCGGTGATCGCCGCGGCCACCACCGCCAGGTCGAGCGGGTCCCTCACCTCGTAGCAGCGGCTTACCTGCTCGGTCGCGCAGCTCTGGTTGTACTGCCACACGTTGATGACGACGAACGCGCCGAAGACCATGACGGACGCGCCGGTGGCCAGGCCGTCGAGGCCGTCGGCGAGGTTCACGCCGTTGCTGGCGCCGGCGATCATGAGCAGGACCCAGACGACCAGCAGCACGGTGGGCAGCTGCGTGCCCGGGATGTCGCGCACGAAGGAGATCGCGTGCGAGATCGGGGTGCGCCCGTTCTCGTCCTCCCAGCCGATGGCGAGCACCGCGAAGACGAGCCCGACGAGCACCTGGCCGATCATCTTGGCCTTGCTGCGCAGCCCGAGGCTGCGCTGCTTGGAGATCTTGATGTAGTCGTCGAGGAAGCCGATGAGCCCGAGCCCCGCGAAGAGGAACAGCAGCAGCAGGGCGGAGGCGCTGGGCGGGTAGCCGGTGACCAGCTTGGCGATCGCGTAGGCGAGCAGCGACGCGAGGATGATGACCGTGCCGCCCATGGTCGGCGTGCCGCGCTTGACGTGGTGCGAGGTGGGGCCGTCGTCGCGGATCAGCTGCCCGTAGCCCTTCTTGACCAGCACGTTGATGGCCACGCGCGTGCCCAGCAGGGTGCCCACGAGGGCGACGGCTGGGGCGATCAGGACGGCGAGCATGCGGGCGGTGGTCCTCTCGGGGGGTTCGGGGCGGGGCGCGAGGCTGGTCCGGGTCGGGGTGGTCCGGGTCGAGTATGCCGGTCAGGGCTCGAGCAGGCGCGTCGTGACCCGCTCGAGGCGGGCACCTCTCGATGCTTTCACGAGGACCGCGTCGCCCGGGGAGAGCCACGCCCGGAGCG